>CAWUNT010000169.1:0-5353 GCA_963923405.1 uncultured bacterium
GGCGGGGAAGACCATAATCCTTTGTTCGCATGAGTTGGTGACCGTGGGCGAGCTTTGCGACGACGTCAACATCCTTCACAAAGGCAAGCTCGTGTACTCCGCGACCAACGAGGACCACAAGGGAGCTTACCGGTTGAGCCTTTCCGGAATTGATGAAGCCGCGACGGCGGCGATGCGTGAGGGGGCGAGCCTGCCGGGGTTCCGTCGCGCGCGTCGTGAGGGTTTCGCCGTGCACCTTGATTTCTTCGATTACGCGGCGGCGGCCAGCTGGATGCAGGCGGCTTTGCAGCGTGGCGTGGTTGTAACGGATTTCGGGCCGGCGTCCGTATTTGATGAAGACGTCTTGCTGAAGTATTTTGGCCAGGAACTTGAGAATTAAATTATTCGCGCGCCGGGGAGTCTTGTCATGGGGTCTTTGTTCACAATCGTGCGGCAAAGTTTTCTTCTGCTGCGTCGCGACAAGATTTTCCTGCCGGCAGTGGTGGCCGGAGTCATGGTGACGTTGTTCGCGAACCTGGCTTCAGACTGGGGCATCGAGGAGTTCAGGAAGATCCTGTTTGATGTGGGAGCGCTGGGCTTTCACTTGACTGGCTGCCTGGTAGCGACTTTCTGGGGCACGAAGACAATCAGTGAGGCGCGCAGCGATGGATCGCTTGAGATTCAACTTGCGGCACCCGTAAGCCGGGTATCATGGCTGGTCGGAAAATACCTGGGACTGGTACTCGGTTTGATCTTGCTTTGGGTCATCACGGTGATTTTCTGGCAGCTGATCATGTTGGCCAATAACTTTGGCTTGATGGAAAAACCGCAGCTCCTGTTTTTCGCGTTCCAATTGATCGAATGGGCGCTTGTGGCCGCTGTGGCTGTTTTCTACGCGACGTTCGCTGGCGTGACCATCGCCCTGTTCGCGACCTTCAGCACCTGGCTGGCAGGACTTGTGTCCTTCCCGATCTCGCAGAACCTTCCGCCATTTGCCGGTGGCTGGTCCGTCGCTGTGGTCAAATGGCTGGCAAGGGTCTGGGACTTGCGTCAGTTCAACCTGTCGGCATACGCGACTGGCATTGAGAATATCCCGGCGGGACAGTTGCAGATCCGGGCAGGCTACGGTGTTATTTTGATTTGTATAATAATTACAGTATCTTGTATTTTCTTCCGGCGTCGTGATGTCATGGCTTGACCGGTGGGGCCGGTTTTCTTCCGGCCCTTTCCTGGCGCCTTAAAATAACGATTTTATTTTAATAAATCATAAAATCTGTTATGCATTTTCCCTCATGGGAAGAAGAGACGATTTCAACATGGATTCCGGCAGCGACGTGCACGTTCGTCGCGAACGTGAAGCCGCGCGTGAATTGCGCCAGTCCAGATGGTGGCAAAACCTCATCCAGAACGCGAAATGCCATTACTGCGGCATTGATTTGAATTCAAAGACCGCGACGATGGACCACATCCTGCCGGTGAGTCGCGGCGGACAGTCAACCAAGGGAAATGTTGTTCCAAGCTGCAAGCCGTGCAACACGGCAAAGCGCGATCAGTCCATTTTTGACCTGCTGTGAATCACATCGAGCACGTTTGCATGAACCAGGCAAACAGCGCGAAAAACAGGACAATCTGGAACGCGGCGGCGATCCGGTCGCGCGGTGATTTCCCCGCCAGAAATGGATGACGCCTTCGAGGTGGTTGTTGTTTTTTGCGCTTTGCTTCGCGCGCTTTTTTCAAATTGATGATGTTTGGCACAGGTCCGGACCTCGGATGTGAATCTGGTATCTCAACGATTGCTGCGGGTGATGACCCGCCCGGCGGCGCGTTGCAGGGGGCGTGCGTTGTTGATGACGAGTCGCACGGCTTTTTCAATGTCGCGAGATGACGCCTCAATCGCTGTCGTAAAGACGTACCACTGGACATTGGCGGTGCATGGTGGCGCGGTCAGGGAACCCTTGTAGTGGAAATAAGTCCGTTTTTTGGGGATGAGACGCATGAGCTCGAATCCCGCGAGTTCGCGGCGGTCTCCGTCGCCCCGGGGGAGGGAAGCCATGAGTAGTTCGAGATCTTCGTTACGCCCGCCGGCCGCGATGAAGATGCCGATCACAGCCAGGTCGCCCGCGGCTGAGCGGTGATTGAGTTGGATTTCCATCTCATATGGGACGCTCTGCAGCTCGTGTTCGCTGGGTGTATGGATGCCGATGGAATGCAGGTTGTAACGGTCGCCATCGATCTCCACATAATTTCCGTCTGACACCGTGGCGAGGAGTTCCTGGCCTCTCAAAGTCGTTGTCAGGTTCGCGTTGCGGTAATGGAAGGCAATTGGTTTCAACTTCGGGTCGAGGCGCGTGTTGTCGAGATCGACCGGGGATTGCCCTTTGACGGATCCGCAATCCAGGTAAGCGGGATCGAGGCGGCTCCAGAATCGCGGGCCGGTTGAACCTTGATAAGCCCAGGCGGCAGGCAGGCTGGCGTTGATCTTTCCTGGTTTATCTTCTTTAGGATGTTCCTCATTTTGATCCTTGTGATCGTCGTGATCCTCATGATGCTCCGCAGCAGGCTCTGCATTTGCGGCAGGCGATGGCGAAGGTTCCGTTCCAGCGGCGATCATGGCTTCGTATTTTGACCCGGATGTGTGCGTCGCCCACCAGTAGAACCCGGAGCCCCCGATGGACGCGATCAGGAGGGCAAGCATCCAGGCGAGGCCTTGGTCCATTCTCATGGCGTCTCCAGTGCGAAGTGGGTTGGCGAGCGCGCCCTTGTTTAGTTTAGTTTACTTTCTCACGAGAAGCGGCTCAACCCGCCCCCGTCCTTGTGGCGGAAGCGCGATGACAACCCAGGCGCCGGAACCGACGTTGGTGATGCTGGTGGTCCTGGTGGTCGCGCCTGCGGCAAACGAGACGTTCGCTGTTTTACACGAACCGAGGCGGCCTGTTGTTTCCGCGACCGGGCACATCCGCAGACTGATTGATTCGGCGACATTCGTTGAACTGGCGCGCGTCAAAACAAGGTTTTCCGTGGTCCCCGTGGCAGCCGGTCTGGTGATCGTTCCCCACGTCGTCACTGGTTCGACTTGCGGCGCGCCACTTACTTTCAGCCAGCGGACGATTGCCGGCGTTGTCTGGACGAGGTCAAACGCGTCCTTGCCCCGGATGCAGAGCGTCCGGTAACCATCAGGACTCGAGTCACTCAAGCGGATTGGATTCGGGCCGGAGGCAGTGCGCGCGGGATTCCACGCGCTCCAAATGACTGAGCCGCAATTCGACGTTTGCGAATTGATGAACGCGTATTGCCAGGAGGTCACCCGGTCGCCTCCGGTTACGATGCTCCAGCTGTTCTTTCCGGTCGGCGAGAATGGCGCGCCCGACACCACCTGGATCTCCGGCGGAGCAGGCGGTACCAGTGTCCAGCGATAAGATGTTGGCGTTCCCTGAACGTTGCCAGCGGCATCCCGGCCCCGTACACAAATCAATTTTGATCCGGGTTGTCCCGCGTTCAAGGACACTGGATCTGTCGCGGGGATGAACGCGCTCCATACGGGAGTGCCGCACGCGGTCACGCCGTCAAGCAATGCCCACTGGTACGCGGTGACACCATTGCCACCAATCGCGAATTCGATCACCGGATTTAACGTGCGGGCTGGAGGGTTTCTTGTGAACGACGCGACAGGAGCGACCGTGTCTTTCACCCAGGTGAATGTGGTCGGGGCCACCTGGTCATTGCCGGCCGTGTCCGTGAACAATGCGCAAAGCGTATAATTCCCGTCGGCCAGCGGGAGACTGGCGCTGACCGGTTCATTCATCTGGCGTCTGGTCGCCCGCATCAAGTTGGTCACGTTGCAGGTTGTTCCCGCGGCGACGATGTAACGATATGTCCCTGGCTCTGCGGCGTTGACGGAAACACGCAGGCTGGTCGCCGACGAGTTCGCGGCGGGCAGGCCAGCGAAAGTCAGGGCTGCCGCTTCGGTGTCCTGTGTCCAGGTCAAAGTCGCGGGGGAGGTTGACTCATTGCCCGCGGCGTCACGGCCACTGACGCAAAGGGTATTCTGTCCCTCGCCGCCAGGGATGACGGAGAGAGTGACCGGCGTCGACGCAGCGATATCGTTTGACCACGATTTGCAGTCCGCGGCGGTTCTTCCGGTGGCGTAACGATAGGTGACAAGGTCTGCGCCCCGAACGGCGACCGTTCCCGTCGGGGATTTGCTGGTGATCAATGGATTGCCGGAAAGTTCCGGCACAGGAGGCACCGTATCGCGGATCCACGTCGCCGAGGCAGGGGACGTGGACATGTTGCCCGCGCGGTCAATCGCGGCCGCGCAAACCGTCCAGCGTGCGTCCCGGTTGGCGAAGATGTCGGCCGATGCCGGGGCGAAGGCGCAGGATCCATAAGCCTGCCAGTCCCGGGGACAGGTCGTGGTGTCGCGCACTACGGTGAATCCGCAGATGTTCCATTCGTTGGTTCCGCCTGACCCGGGAGTCCCTGAAGTCCGGACGGAAATCTGAACAGCGAATCTGGTCAAGTTGTTGACCGGTGCGATGGTCGAATCAATCGCGACTTCGGGCGCATGAAAGTCCGCGCGCCACGGCAGACCCAGCGGCGAGGCCTGGATGTTGCCCGCGGCGTCACGCCCGCGCACGCACAACACGATGTCGCTGTCGCTGCCCTGGAGAAACGAGAACACATCCACGTTCGCCGCCTGGCCAATCGGGATCCATGCGGACCATTGCAGGTCCGATGCCTTGCAGGCATCAGAGGCGGTTTGGGGGCGCGTCAGCGCCGTGCTGAAGGACACCGGGTTGCCCGCGTCCCCGGGGCTGACGGTGAGATTGAACGACCGGACATTGGACTCGCCGGTCGGTTGACCGGAGGCGACGACGCGGATGTCAGGGCCTTTCAGGCGCCACCCGGCCCACGCGGTGATGTACCCCTTGTAGCCAGGGACGTTTGTCCGGACGCACAGCCATTTATACCCGAGCGCGTCCTGGGTCAGGCGCAGTTCAGTCGTTGACGGGATTGATGGAGCGGGCGTGGCGTAATTTGCGTCATTCCAGCAGTCGACGTTGAGAGGATCGGCAGACTGGAGAAATGCGCTGGTGTAGGTTGTTCCCGGCGGGGCTGATATCCCGGCAACAACGTCCGATCGATCCGATTCCTGCATTGGCAATCCGGTCAGCGTCACCAGGGAATCGTTCATGAGCAAAGCGATGTCATCGACAAGCCAGCCCTGGTATTCGATCGACGCGTCACTGGTCATTTCAAAGTGCAATTGTATGGAGTCCGCGCCGTGGGTGAGTGCCTGCGAGATGAAGTAAGTCAGGTCTACCGAACGGAGTTCCCAGTCGTGCTGGCCGGTGACGCTGTCAACCTTGCGCCA
>CAWUNT010000170.1:0-5337 GCA_963923405.1 uncultured bacterium
TGGGCTCGGAGATGTGTATAAGAGACAGCACCATTGGAGCCGAGGCTCGGTAGCCAAGCTGCAGGTTGCTGCCCGCCATGATGGATTCGACCTGTTCCGCAAGGGTTGACTCCGGGACTCCGAGGCAGGCCCATGTCAGCAGGCGGGGTTTGGCGCTGTTCGATCCGAGTTGGCGGAATTCCTGTTCCAGGTGGTCCTTCCAGATGGCTTGAAGTTCCCGTGGGGGGCCTGGAAGGACGATGATTCGTGCATCGTGAGCGTGCAGGGCAAAACCGTTCGCGGAACCTTCCGAATTCAGGAGGATTTGTGAACCCTCGGGGAAATAGCACTGTTGGCGGTTTGACTGCGGCGCGGTCCGGCCGAGTTTTTGGAAGCGATCCTCGATGCGCTTCCACGACGGTTCGTCGAATGAAGTCTTCAGGCCTGCCCAGGCGGTGATGACGTCCCGCGTGAAATCGTCGGTCGTTGGACCAAGGCCTCCGATGGTCAGAATGTGGGTAGCGCGGGCTGCGGCAAAGTCGAGGGCGTCGAGAATCGATTGCCGGTCATCGGCAACAGCCATGTGAAGGACGACGTCGATTCCGCAATTGTCGAGTTTTCCTGCGAGCCATGAGGCATTGCTGTTCATGATCTCGCCGGAGGAGACCTCAGTACCTATCGCGATGATGGCAGCGGTCGATGTCATCGTGGTTGGTCCAACTCCGGCTTCGCGTCCCGGGTCAACAGTCCCATCACCGCCTGGGCAATGGGTTTGGACTCGTAGAGAACCTGAAAGCTGGCCTCTGTGATCGGGGCATCGATGTTCAATTTGTGGGCAAGGTCGCGCGCCGCCATCGTTGTTGCGTAGCCTTCGGACACGGAACCAAGGCTGTCCAGAATGGTTTTAATCGTCTCGCCCCGGCCGAGACGGAAGCCAACCTGAAAATTACGACTTTTTTCGGACGTGCAGGTGAGAAAAAGGTCTCCGACTCCGGCCAGGCCTTCAAATGTCAGGGGGTTTGCCCCCATGGCGACCCCGATCCGTCGCATTTCTGCGAGGCCGCGGGTGATGAGGGCCGCGCGGGTGTTCATTTGAAACCCGAGGCCTACCGATGCGCCGGCCGCGATGGCGATGACGTTCTTCAGTGCGCCCGCGAGTTCGACACCCGTCGGATCGTCGCTGGTGTAGACGCGAAACTGCGGGGCATGGAAAAGGGCCTGCACCAGTTGGGCGCGCGAGGCGTCGTGACTGGCCGCGACGACGGCAGTCGGCTGGTGTGTCGCAACTTCGGAGGCGAAACTGGGGCCGGAGAGGAACACGGCTTGCTTGCCGGCGGTCGGGCCGAGGATGTCGGAAATGATGGCTCCGGGGAGGCGCATCGTCGAAAGTTCGATTCCCTTCGCAGCGCAAATGATCAGATGGTCAGGGGAGGTCCCGAATTCTGCCACTTTTTTGAGCACTGGGGTGAGGGCTTGGGCTGCGGTGGCGAGAACGATGATGCGATGTTCGGCGAGGAGCTCGCCAGTGATGTTGTTGATCGCGCTGATACGCGGTGATAAGGTCAGGTCCGTCAAGTATTTGGGATTTTTCCGTTTTTGATTGATGCCCTCGGCAATTTCTGGAGATCTTGCCCAGAGCGTCACGCGGTGACCTTTCTCCGCGAGGTGTTGCGCAAGGCAGGTGCCAAAGTTACCCGCCCCGAGCACCAGGATGCGGTCGCCGGTTACAGAAGTGGCCATTGAATTCTCCTTCAAGGTAGAAGGTTATGAATCCATATATACCAGTAATTGTCGTTTTAATCTTCGGTGTGGTCCTCGGTTGTATCCTGTCGGGGCTGGCTTATTTTTTCGGGCCGAAGCGCTACGTGAAGGAAAAGATGGACCCGTACGAGTGCGGTGTGCCCAAGGTGACTGGCGCCGCCGAGAAGATGAGCGTCAAGTTTTACCTGACAGCGATTCTTTTCATCCTGTTCGATATCGAGACCGTGTTCCTTTACCTGTGGGCCCGTTCGTTCGACCAGCTGGGCTGGCTCGGACTGGTTGAGGTTGCGGTCTTTGTCATGATCCTGGTGATCGGATACATCTACATCGTCCGTCGCGGCGCACTTGAGTGGGATTGAACTTATGGGAACGAATTTCGGAGTGGATCTGACATCCCTGCTGCAATGGAACCAATTCACTGTTGATCTGGTTGCCTTTGTTTTGAAGTTCGCGATCCTCGCCGGAGGATTGTTGCAGATTCCGCCTGTCATGGTCTGGGTGGAGCGTCGCGTGCCGGCGCTGATGCAGCGTCGGCGGGGGCCAAACCGGGTCGGTATCTTCAAATGGCGCCTTTACGGTCTGCTGCAATCCCTGGCGGACACGATCAAACTGATCTTCAAGGAAGAAGTCGTTCCGGACGGTGCGCACAAGATTTTCTACCACCTGGCGCCTGTGTTTTGTGTATTCCCCGCGTTTTTGATCGCTTGCGCGATTCCGTATGGTCCGGATTTGAAGATTTTTGACTACACGATCCCGTTGAGCGTGGTCAGGGTCGATGTCGGGTTCTTGTTCATTTTCGCGATTTCAAGCCTTGCGGTGTACGGAGTTTCGTTGGCTGGCTGGGCCAGCAACAACAAATACTCCCTGCTTGGTTCCCTTCGCGCTTCAGCCCAGATGATCAGTTACGAGATTCCGCTGGGAATGTCGCTGCTGCCAATTGTCTTGATTTACGGGACGCTGGACCTCGGGAAGATCGTCGAGGCACAGTCCTCGTTCTTCAAGTGGGGCGCGTTCACGGCCCCGGCATCACTGTTGTTGTTCGTGATTTGCATGTTCGCGGAGACAAATCGTGCGCCATTCGATCTTGCCGAGGGCGAGAGCGAATTGGTGGCCGGGTTCCATACGGAATACAACTCAGCGAAATTCGCCGCGTTCTTCCTCGGTGAGTATGTTTCGATGTTTGTCTTGTCGGCTTTGGCATCGACGGTGTTCTTCGGTGGCTGGCAGGTTCCCTTTGTCCCCTATGAGTCTCTCGTGGCCATGTTGGGTTCGCCGAACATCGCTGCGATTGCCGGGGTTCTGATGCTGCTCCTCAAGTCCACGTTTTTCATGTGGCTTTATATCTGGGTGCGCTGGACCTTGCCGCGTTTCCGGTATGACCAGTTGATGTCCCTCGGGTGGAAATTCATGCTGCCGATCGGCCTGGCCAACGTGGTCGGGACCGCGGTTGTCCTTGCCGTGCTGAGGTTCAAATAGTGGAAGCGTTTTACTTTGTTCCGGAATTGTTGTTCTACATCCTGTCTGGCCTGATTCTCCTCTCGTCCGTCATGGTTGTTTCAGCCCGCAACCCGGTTACCAGCGCTATTTTTCTGGTGTTGGACCTGTTCTTTGTCGCGGCCTTGTACGCGAAATTGGACGCGCATTTTACAGCGGCTATCCAGGTGCTGGTCTACGCCGGGGCTATCGTTGTCTTGTTTGTATTTGTGATCATGCTCCTGAATTTGAAGCCGGAGGCCTTGCGCGGGATCCGCTTCTCGGTCGGGGAAGCGGTTGTATTGCTGATCACGCTTGCCGGTTTCGCGATCGTTGGCAGTGAACTGGCGCGGACAGCGCCCGATGCCCTGGCTCCGGGAAATTTGGGTGCGGGGGCCATTGAGCTGGCCGGTGGGAACACCTTCGTCGTCGCGATGCGGATGTTTACCGCGTTTTTGTGGCCTTTTGAAATGGCCTCGGTCCTGATCCTCCTCGCCATCGTCGCTTGTGTGATGGTCGCAAAGAAGGACAAGGTTCTTGGAGCCGCTCATCACCCGAGGGGAGGATCGGCAGAATGATCCCTGTAGAAAATTGCTTCCTGCTCGCATCCCTTGTGTTTTTGTGCGGACTTTCCGGTGTCATGTTCCGCCGCAACTTGATCATGGTGCTGATGTCCATCGAGTTGATGCTCAACGCTGTGAACATTATTTTCGTCGCCGCCTCGCGCAATCTGGCCCAGGTTGACGGACAGGTGATGGTGCTGTTTGTCATCACGGTGGCAGCCTGTGAAGCTGCCGTTGGACTGGCGATGGTCATCGCTTTGTTCCGGCGTTACGGCACGGTGAACACGGAATTTTTGAGACTTTTGCGCGGTTGAAAAAGCCCCGAGGAGATGTCGCACATGATCTGGATGATGATCTTTTTCCCGCTGCTCGGCGCGTTCCTGAATGGCCTGGTTTTTAGAAAGGCTCCGAAGGGCTTGTCCCACGCGATCGCTGTTGGCTCCATGTTGGCCTCATTCGCGTGCGCGGTGACGGTCTTCTTGAAAATGATGGCGGCCGGCGGTGAGGCAAAAGTGATCCACGGAATGCCGTGGATTTCGGCCGGCGGATTTTCGGCTCCGTTCAATCTTATCCTCGATCGTCTATCCGGTTTGATGATCCTGGTCGTTACGGGGATCGGGTCACTGATCCATATTTACGCCGGCGGCTACATGCACGAGGAAGAACGGACCAGCCGATTCTTCTCATACCTCAACCTTTTTGTGTTCATGATGCTCCTGCTGGTTCTTGGCGATAACATGCTGGTCATGTTCGTGGGCTGGGAGGGTGTTGGTCTGTGCAGTTACCTGTTGATCGGGTACTGGTTTCAGGACGACGCCAACGCGGCAGCAGGGATGAAGGCTTTTATCGTCAACCGCATCGGCGACATTGGATTCTTGCTGGGTATTTTCCTGACGTTCAAGCACTTCGGAACTGTGTCGTTCAGCGAGTTGCGTGAGATGATCGGAAGCGGAACCCTGGACGCTGTGAAGCTCGGAGCGGTGGGTTGGATCACGCTTTGTCTGTTCATCGGCGCATGCGGAAAATCAGCACAGTTGCCCCTTTACGTTTGGTTGCCGGATGCGATGGCTGGTCCGACGCCGGTTTCGGCGCTGATTCACGCCGCGACCATGGTCACGGCTGGGATCTATATGATGACCCGCGTGAACTTCCTTTATTATCTCGCGCCGACAACTTTGCAGGTGGTGGCCGTGGTCGGAGCCTTGACGGCTTTCTTTGCCGCGACGATCGCCCTCGTGCAGAACGACATCAAGAAAGTCCTCGCCTACTCCACCGTCAGCCAGCTGGGATACATGGTCATGGCATGCGGGGTTGGAGCTTTCGATGCTGGAGTGTTCCATCTTCTTACGCACGCCTGTTTCAAGGCGTTGTTGTTTCTCGGGGCCGGCAGTGTGATCGTTGCCATGCATCACAAGCAAGACATGCGCGACATGGGCGGCCTGTCGAAGTACATGCCTGTCACCCACATCGTCTTTTTGACCGGGGTCCTTGCGATTATTGGATTTCCGGGTCTCGCCGGGTTCTTCTCGAAGGACGAGATCCTGTGGAAGGCATTCACTGG
>CAWUNT010000171.1:0-5337 GCA_963923405.1 uncultured bacterium
GCAGATGGCGCGACTCCTGGGCCTTGCGTACGCTTCGAAAATCTACCGCCAGAATCCCGAACTTGCCGGCAGCGTGAAATTCTCCGTCAACGGCGATGAAGTCGCGTTCGGCACGATCGGCAACGCCAGCACCAGTGAAGGCCTCTTCTGGGAGACGATGAACGCGGCCGGCGTGTTGCAGGTGCCGCTGCTCATGTCCGTGTGGGACGACGAGTACGGGATCTCGGTCCCGGCGCAGTACCAGACGACGAAACAGTCGATCTCGAAAATCATGGAAGGATTCCGCAGCGAGCCTGGACTTCCGGCGTTTCACATCCAGGTCGTCAAGGGCTGGGACTACCCGGCCCTGATCGAGGCCTACGCCGTGTCATCAAAGATTTGCCGCCAGCAACACATGCCGGTCCTGATGCATGTCGTCGAGATGACGCAACCGCAAGGCCATTCCACGAGTGGCAGCCACGAGCGATACAAGAGCAAGGAACGCCTCGCCTGGGAAGAATCCACCGATTGCCTCAAGAAGATGCGCGATTGGATGATCGCGGAAGGCATCGCGTCGGTGACGGAACTCGACAAGATGGAGGCCGAAGGCCGCAAGCAGGTCGAGGCATGGCGCGAGGAAGCGTGGCGCGAGTATCTGGCACCGCTCGAGGCCGAGCGTCAGGCGGTGATCGCGGTATACGACCGGTTGAAGGCCGAGTCGCAGCATGCGGAATTGATCGCGCGCACGAGCCAGGAACTGGTGCGTACGCCGGCGCTGATGCGCCGCGGGATTCACGCGTCGATGAAGCGGACTCTGATCGCGCTGCGCGACGAGATGACGGAGGCAAAGGAAGAATTGCGCCGCATGCTCGATGATTACGCGCGTGAGAACCAGCGCCGTTACTCGTCGCACTTGTTCTGCGAGACGACGCGTTCGCCCCTGGCCGTACCGGAAGTGAAGCCCGTCTACGACGCGACCCCGGAAAAAGTGGACGGCCGGCAGGTGATCCAGAAGTTTTTCGAGATCCACCTGGCGCGCGATCCGCGCGTGTTCATCGTCGGCGAGGACATCGGCAAACTGGGCGGCGTGAACCTTGAGTTCGAGGGCCTGCAGGCGAAGTTTGGCGAGATCCGCGTCACGGACACCGGCATCCGCGAGGCCACCATCCTCGGACAGGGAATCGGCGCGGCGATGCGCGGGCTGCGCCCGGTCGTCGACATCCAGTATCTCGATTACCTTCTGTTCTGTTTCCAGGGCATGAGTGACGACCTTGCCACCCTGCACCACCGGACGGTGGGCGGCCAGGTCGCCCCGGCGATCGTCAGGACCAAGGGGCACCGCCTCGAGGGGATCTGGCACACGGGATCGCCGATGGGGATGATCCTGAGCGGCATTCGCGGGATCCATGTCTGCGTCCCGCGCAACATGGTCCAGGCGGCTGGCATGTACAACACCCTGTTCAAGGGGGAGGACCCGGCCCTCGTCATCGAGGTCCTGAATGGATACCGGGTCAAGGAAGACATGCCGGCCAACATCGGCGAGTACACGGTGCCACTCGGGGTCCCGGAAGTCCTGAACGAGGGCACGGACGTCACTTTGGTGACTTACGGCGCCTGCGTGCGGGTCGCCCAGGAGGCGGTGAAGTTGCTGTCTGACGTCGGCATCAGCGTCGAACTGATCGACGTCCAGACATTGCTGCCCTTTGACCGCTATGGCCACATTGGCGAATCCATTAAGAAAACCAACGCGGCGGTGTTCCTGGACGAGGACGTGCCGGGTGGGGCATCAGCTTTCATGATGCAAGAAGTCCTTGAAAAACAGGGGGCTTATGAGTATCTCGACGCTGCGCCAAGGACCATATCGGCGCGCGAGCATCGCTCGGCATACGCCTCGGACGGAGACTACTACTCCAAGCCCAACGCCGAGGAAATTTTCGAAGTGATTTACGGCATGATGCATGAACGCAATCCGGGACAGTTCCCGGCCCTGTAATTCGAACCAGGATTTCACGAGGATGACCAACATGTTGAAAAAGTTGACCGGTTTCGCGACCAGCGCCGCGGTTGTTATTGGCTTGTCTGTCGCCGCCAACGCCGGCGAAGCGCATGCCGGACTGGCTTACCGCCACCTGGCAAGCACCACTGGCATCGTCGTCAACGGCGGGTTCGTCACCATGAGCCCCGGTTATTCATTCCGTCCGAACTTCCTCGTCACCCATCGTGTTGTAGCGCAACTGGCCGGCCCGAATTGCCGCGCGTGGGTCCAGTCCGCGCAATACACGGGCAACCCGCGCCCGATTTTCGCGCAACGCATGAACCGGTTCCCCGATGGCTCTTTTGAAGTCGCGTTCGGAAGCGTCAACTGGGTCGCGTTTGAAATCACGCAACCGCACAACACCGTTACCTCGATTTGCGACCTGCACTTTTACGCGCTGATCGAGGACGGCGTGGCTCCGGCTCCCGTGGACCCGCAGCCGGCTCCCGTTCCACAAGATCCGAATCAGCCGTCACAACCTTCGCAACCGACACAGCCCTCGGAACCGACACAGCCGTCGGAACCGTCACAGCCTTCGCAACCGTCTGAGCCGGGCTCCCAGCCAGGTTCAGAGGAATTGCTGCTGGGCGTCGTCAATTACAACGGCGGCTTCGGCCGTGACCTGCCGGTGGTCCAGAGTGGCCGCGCGCCACTGGACGGAATCGTGACCGGTATCCGCGTCGCCGTCCCCGACTTCTGCAAGCAGACCCAGATCCTCGCGGCTGGAACCGTCTCCGAGGGCAAGTATGACGCCGCGGCTCCGGCGAGCAACGTGGCTGGCGCCTTCATCGTCAACGGCGGCCAGGGCCTGCGCGCCAGCGACATCCTGGTCACGCTGAACGGTCCGTTCGACGCCCAGTGCGCTGTCCCGGTCTACGTCCGCGTCAAAAAATAGCCTTCTTTTCGAAGGACAAAAAAACTGTTCATGCCGAGTTGAAATGTCCTGTACTCGGCCAGTACCCAGCCCGTTTCCTTGAGCGCGCCGCTCAGGGATGTGTGATCATAGTAGATCTTGTGGTCACGGATCTGTGATGGGTCAATGAGCCCAAGACGCTCACTGAGGAACTCAAGGACAGGTTTGGCCGCTGGTGTAGGGACCGTTCCGCAAATCGTCGCGTTTGGCGTCGATAACTTGTGCATGACTTTCAGGGTCTCATGGTGCTCATCGGCCTCCAGATGCTCAAAACACGCGAGCGCGATGATGACCTCGACCGGCGCGATCTTGCCGGCAACCACGTGATCCGCCAATTCGGCGAGTGATCCGAATCCCTCGATGCCCTCGGCCGTCAAGAAAGGCTCATCGCCGGCAAAACAGGCGTCGACGCCGCACCGGAAGGCAACGGATGTACCGAACGCGCGAAGGGACTTGAAATCAGCGCCGCAACCGAAGTCGAGCACCCGTTTCCCCGCGACATGCCTCCTGACCTTGGCAGTGCGCCACCAGGTCAGGAGGCGCTCCAGCGGCGCGTTCTGCGACGTCAACTTGCGAGCGACAGGATGTGTCACCTCAACAATCACCTCAAATCGAACCGGTCGAGGTTCATCACCTTGTTCCATGCGGCGACGAAGTCTTCGACGAACTTCTTCTGCCCGTCCGCGCAGGCGTAAACTTCCGCGATCGCGCGCAGCTGCGAGTTCGACCCGAAAATCAAATCCACCGCGGTGCCGGTCCATTTGACCTGGCCTGACTTGCGGTCATGCCCCTCATAGACTCCGTCACCTTTGGCGGACTTCTTCCACTCCGTCCCCATGTCCAGCAGGTTGACGAAGAAATCGTTGCTCAGGGTTTCGGGACGTTTCGTGAACACGCCGTGGCTGGACTTGCCATGATTCGCGCCCAGGACGCGCATGCCGCCGGTGAGGGCCGTCATCTCGGGCGCGGTCAGGTGCAGGAAGTGGGCACGGTCCAGCAACATTTCCTCTGCCGGCAACGTCTGCCCCTTCTGGACGTAGTTGCGGAACCCGTCCGCCTTCGGCTCGAGAACCGTGAACGATTCCACGTCCGTCATGTCCTGGGTGGCGTCCGTGCGACCGGGCGTGAAAGGCACGTGCACATCGTGTCCGCCTTTTTTCGCCGCCGCCTCGACTGCCGCGCAGCCACCAAGGACAATCACGTCCGCCATAGAGACTTTCTTGCCACCACTCAACGACGCGTTGAAGTCCGCGCGGACTTTCTCAAGGACAGGCAGGACTTTCGACAGCTCTGCCGGCTGGTTCACATCCCAGTCCTTTTGCGGGGCCAGGCGGATGCGCGCCCCGTTGGCGCCACCACGCTTGTCCGTGCCGCGGAACGTCGCGGCCGAGGCCCATGCCGTCGCCACCAGTTGCGGGACCGTCAGACCAGATGCCAGGATCTTCGACTTCAGCGCGGCAATTTCCTGTTCACCGATCAACTTGTGGTCGACGGCCGGAACGGGATCCTGCCACAGCTGCGCTTTCGGCACCCACGGGCCAAGAAGGCGCGACACAGGCCCCATGTCACGGTGCGTCAGTTTGTACCACGCGCGCGCGAAGGCATCGGCAAACTGGTCCGGATGATCGAGGAAACGCTTTGAGATTTTCGCGTAGGCAGGATCCATACGCAGGGACAAATCCGTCGTGTGCATCATGGGCGCGTGACGCTTCGTCTTGTCGTGCGCGTCCGGGACGGTGCCTTTCGCGGCGGGATCTTTCGGGGTCCACTGCCACGCCCCGGCCGGACTCTTGGTCAACTCCCACTCGTATCCCCAAAGGTTCTCGAAGTAGTTGTTGTCCCACTTGATGGGATTCTTCGTCCAGGCGCCCTCGATGCCACTCGTAATTGTGTCCGCGCCTTTGCCCGTGCCGAATGAGTTTTTCCATCCAAGGCCCTGCGCCTCGATCGGCGCGCCTTCCGGTTCCGGACCGACGTGAGATTCCGCCGCGGCGCCGTGGGATTTTCCGAACGTATGACCACCTGCGACGAGCGCCACGGTTTCCTCGTCATTCATCGCCATGCGCGCGAAGGTCTCACGGATGTCGCGCGCCGCGGCGATGGGGTCTGGCTTGCCGTTGGGGCCTTGCGGATTGACGTAGATCAATCCCATCTGGACGGCGCCCAGCGGATTCTCCAGTTGCCGGTCGCCGGTGTAACGTTTGTCTCCCAGCCATTCGCTTTCGGGGCCCCAGTAGATATCGCCTTCGGGTTCCCACATGTCCTCGCGCCCGCCGGCAAAACCAAACGTCTTGAAGCCCATCGATTCCAGCGCGCAATTTCCCGTCAGGATCATCAAGTCAGCCCAGGAAAGGCGACGCCCGTATTTTTGTTTGACCGGCCACAGCAGGCGACGCGCCTTGTCGAGGTT
>CAWUNT010000172.1:0-5329 GCA_963923405.1 uncultured bacterium
CCTGATCCTTGGCCTTCTCATTGCCCTTCTCATTTACCTTCCATGACTTGTAAACGCCGAATTCCCCGACGGCGATTTCCTCTTCCGGAGCCGGGTATTCCGACGACCAGACCTTGTCGCCCTCGACGTTCAAGTCGCGCGTCATGTACAGCGCGATCGGCTCGACAAACATCACGACGCGCCCGTTCTCATAGGCCTCGCGCACACACGCGCGCATCATCTTCACGGCGTCCGCGCCATTTGACGGGACCGCGATGATGATCCCCGGAATGTCACGCAGGACGGCCAGGGAGTTGTCGTTGTGGAAATGCCCGCCGAAACCTTTTTGATAGGCCAGCCCCGCGATCCTCAAGACCATCGGGTTGGTGAACTGACCCTGCGAGAAGAACGGCAGCGTTGCCGCCTCGCCACGGATCTGGTCCTCGGCGTTGTGGAAATAGGCCAGGAACTGGATCTCGGGGATTGGCACAAAACCGTTGTGCGCCATGCCAATTCCAGTCCCGATGATCGATTGCTCGTCGAGCAGCGAATTGAACACGCGCTTGGCGCCGAATTTCTTGAACAGGCCGTCCGTCACGTTGTAGACGCCGCCTTTTTGCGCGACGTCCTCGCCGAAGATGACCGTGTTGTTGTAACGCAGCAGGATGTCGTGCAATCCGAGGTTGATCAACTTCGCCATGTGCAGCGGCGTCTTCGTCTTCGCCCAGTCGGAACTGCCGAAGGCCTTTTCGCGTTCAGCCGTCGACGGAACGGGCGGCGCCTTTCTCTTGTGCGTGCATGCCGTGATCGTCGACCGCACTTCCGCCGGATCCGACAACTGCGGCCGCGCCATTGCCGCCGCGGAGACGTGACGCACGCGGTCGCGAACCTGCTCATACATGTTCACGATCTCTTCCGCCGAGGCGAGGCCGTTTTCCAGGACGATCCGGGCCGAGTGCAGCAACGGGTCGTTGAACTCCACTTCCTCGATCTGCTGGAACGACCGGTAGGACGTTTCCATGTCGGACCCGGCGTGGCCCATCAGGCGGACCGTGTTGACGTGCAGGAAGACCGGCTTGCGCCGCTCGCGGCAGTACTGTTCCGCGATCAGCCCCTTCTGGAATGTGTCCAGCAGGCTCAGGCCGTCGGCGTGGATGTACTTGATGGCCGGGCGATGGGCGAAGTTGCCCTGGATCCAGTGCCCCGGGGTCTGCACGGAAATCCCTATCCCGTTGTCTTCACAGGTGAAAACGATCGGTACGGCAATGTTCTGATAGGCGACCCACGATGCCATGTTGATGGCCCCGATGGCGGTCGAGTGGTTCGAGGACGCATCCCCGAACGAACAGTTCACGATCGCGTCGGCCGGCATCACGGCCTCGATGCCCATCGAGTGGGCACGGTGGATCGACAGGGCCGCGCCGACGGCCTTGGGCAAATGTGAGGCAATGGTGCTGGTCTGCGGCGGGACGAGAAGGGGCAGGCTGCCAAAAACCTTGTGCCGGCCGCCGGCAATCGGTTCCTCGGTGGAGGCGAAAAACGACAGCATGGTGTCATAAACCGGAGTCGTTCCAGGGACTTGCTTCGCCCGCTGCAGCATGAAACCGCCGCTGCGGTAGTGCAGGAAAGCCATGTCCGTCAGGCGGAACACCTTGCCAAGAGCGGCGTTGCCCTCGTGCCCGGAACTCCCGATCGTGTAGTAACAGAGGTTCTCGTTCTTCAGGATACGCGCGATCAGGTCCAGATGACGGCTGATCATCTGGGTCTCGAAAAGGTCCATCAACTCGGCCGGCCGCAACCCGGACTGCGCAAGAGTTGTCGACGAGTGCGCGCGCGGCAAGCGGTGTTCCCGCACAAATCGAGAAAAGTTTTGATCAATGACTTCGGCTCGGTTAAACATGGCTCGACCTTATGGTTCCCGGTCCGTTTAAAAGACGTACCGCACACTACTCCGAGCCTTCCCGGACGGGCAAGACAAAGCACGAAAAAGGAGCCCTGAAATGGCCGCCTACGAATCCTTGAACTACATGAACATCGACAGCCTCTTGACCGAGGAGGAACTCCTCGTCCGCCAATCGGTCCGCAACTTCGTGACCGAGCGGGTCGAACCCCTCCTGATGAAGGCCAACCGCGAAGAAAAGTTCCCGATGGAACTGATCCCGGCGTTCGGCGAACTCGGACTTCTCGGATCCACCATCAAAGGTTACGGCTGCCCGGGCCTGGGCCAGGTCGCCTACGGCCTCGTGATGCAGGAACTCGAACGCGGCGACTCGGGCATCCGGTCGTTCTGCTCGGTGCAGGGCTCATTGGTCATGTACCCGATCTATACGTATGGATCCGAGAAGCAGAAGGAAAAGTACCTGCCGAAACTGGCGACCGGCCAGATGATCGGCTGTTTCGGCCTGACGGAACCCGACGCCGGATCCAACCCCGGCTCGATGAAGACCAAGGCCGAGAAAGTCCCGGGCGGCTACAAGCTGAACGGCAACAAGATGTGGATCACCAACGGCTGTGTCGCGGACATCGCTGTTGTGTGGGCAAAACTCGACGGCAAGGTCCGCGGCTTCCTCGTCGAGAAGGGCACCCCGGGTTTCACGACCACCACGATGAAAGGCAAGTTCTCGCTGCGCGTCAGCACGACGTCGGAACTGCATTTCCAAGACTGCGTCGTTCCGGAAGAGAACATCCTGCCGGGCGTCGAGAGCCTGCGCGGACCGCTCAGCTGCCTGACCCAGGCCCGTTACGGGATCGCATGGGGCGTGATCGGCGCGGCCAACGCGTGCTACCACACGGCACTGAACTACGCGAAGTCGCGCACGATCTTTGACGGCAGGCCGCTCGCGGCGAACCAACTCGCGCAAGCCAAACTCGTCAAGATGGTCCAGGAAATCACCAAGGCGCAGCTCCTCGTCCTCCAGATGGGTCGCATCAAGGAAAAAGGCACGCTGCACCCGCATCAAGTATCGCTGGGCAAGATGAACAACTGCCGCATGGCACTCGACGTCGCCCGCGAGGCGCGTGACATGCTGGGTGGCAACGGCATCATCGACGAGTATCCGGTGATCCGCCACATGATGAACCTCGAGACCGTCAACACCTACGAGGGAACGGAAGACATCCACCGCCTCGTCATCGGCGAGAACATCACGGGCATCGCTGCGTTCCGTTGATTCGCGCACGGGCCGGTAAAGGCAGGTTTGAATGACCATCGAGACCTGGGAACTTCTCAGTTACATCGTCACGGTTGTCGGCTTGCCTTTCGCCATCATTGTTTTCATGGTGGAGCAACGCAAGGAACGGCAGAATGAAGAAGAAGAGACTTATCAGCAACTGTCTGAGCAGTACTCCGACTTCTGCAAGTTGCTGATCGCCAACGCCGACCTGGGTCTCCTTGGCCACATCGATCACGCGACAAACCTGACGCCAGAACAGCAAGAACGAAAATATGTGATGTTCGAGATCCTGGTGTCGCTGTTCGAGCGCGCCTACATTCTCGTCTTCGAAGAGAGCATGAATCGCCAGACCCAGCGCATGTGGGCAAGCTGGGAGGACTACATACGAACGTGGTGCCGGCGTGAGGATTTCCGGGAGGCCTTGCCCCGCTTGCTGCGGGGCGAAGACCCGGACTTTTGCGCGTACATCTCAAACCTGGCGTCAGCGGAAGCCCACCCGCGTACGCCCTGATTCACCGGCCGTCCCGGAACCTGTCAGGATCTCTCGAGACCTCTCAGGTCCACCGGAGCACCGCCGCGATAGGCTGTTCGCCGGGGATCTGACTTGCTGGCAACACCGTTACCTCTCCCCCCTTGAGCAGGACGAGTTCCGCGATGTCATCCAACAAATCGTCGCCGAGCCGTTCCTCATGCCGCGCCATGAGCTGAACTTGTCCCGTCGCACGCTCCAGCTCTCCCCACACATTGCGATCTTCCGCGATGATCAGGCGCTGGACCTGGCCGAAACAAGCAGCCTCCGCTATCCGGTGAATGTCGTTGCTGGCCAGCCCGGACGCCCTGGCACGGTGAAAAGATCCGATCGCGTCAAGATCCTGTCTCGAAAAATGCCGATCCACGATCTCCTGCGACAATTCCGCGATCTGCGCAGGCGAAAGATCGTCCACGTTCCGGTCAATCCCCTGGCCCAGGAGATTGCGGTAGCGGGAGGCCTCCCTGAACATCGCCTGGAGGTTCGCCGGACCTGCCAACACCAGAGGCGCGCGAACACCCTCGAGCCGGGCATCAACCTGCCGGCTGATCGCCGCAAGTCCCTCGCGCAGCAATTTCTGTCGCCGCACCCTCACGTCATGCCTGCCTGCCTCCATGGTGTTCTCGAAATCCGCCAATTTACTTTCCAGCTCCTGCCTGAAGTCGAAACGCGCGACGGCATTCAGGGAGTCACTGGATACATCGATCAATTCAATATGATTACGGCGGAATGCCAGAATGAAGTAGCGACGCCTCAGCTGCACGCATTGCAGGACCGGCTTCAAGTGAAAACTGTCCGCAGCGACGGCCAGGTCCCTGACTGGAGTCGGTATCCTGACCACGCCAGTGAAATCCGGACTGTGATAAATCGCGACACCGCCCTTGGCGCGCCGCAGGTGGATCAAGCTCAACGCCATGCGAAGAGGCGTCAAGATCCGCTCCCTCGTGCGCCTGTCATAGGCCTTCGCGAGCATGGTCTCCGCCGAACGATACAGTCGCCGCAAATTTGCCCGGATACCGTCGCCGGAATCATTGTCCGCGCGATCCGTCCCGACGAACAAGGAAATCGCCGGAACATCACTTTGCTGGTGCTTGATCAGCCTGAGCGCCTCATTTACCGTGATTTCTTTAGCTCTCATGTTTCCCTCCGTCTCCTTTACCCATTCTCAAGGTTGACTTCGCGGAGAGTGGCGAATGTCCAAATGACACCGCGACCGCCTCTCACATGAAAAGAGTCGGTCAAAAAATTATATTTTTAAAATAGATAATCTGATTTCGTTGTATTGTTTTAAGCAACTATCCCTGACGGACTCTTTCACGCCACGCGTGCAAGTTCGGCGCGACGGTCGTGAGATCGATGCCAGCCTCGCCGCTCAGTTTTACAAACGGATAAAGAGCCACATCTGCCAGGGTCGCGTTCTGGCCGGCAAGAAACGGCGACTCTCCGAGGCGCGCGTTGAGAAATGGCAACTCGCGCCCAAGGCGTTTCTCAGCGAGTTCTTCCACTCCGGGGTTTGACCGCCCGCCGAACCGCTTCACCATCGCGCGTTCCCAGGCCAAGTCGAGAAAAGGCCGGCAGGCGTGATGGCTGACGTACTCAAGCCACCTGTCTCTTATACACATCTGACGCTGCCGACGATACTCCTTGT
>CAWUNT010000173.1:0-5309 GCA_963923405.1 uncultured bacterium
TACACAAGGAGTATCGTCGGCAGCGTCAGATGTGTATAAGAGACAGACCTTCGCGGCAGGATTCGAATCCCCTGTGGTGGGAAAAGGCGAATGCTCACCAGGATGTAAAAAGTGACCTGGACGCCTGGCGGACCATTGTCCCCGCCGGACAGGACGCGCTCTTGTTGTTCAAGGCCGCCGTCGAAAAGGCGGACTCGATCGCCAAAATGCCGGTCGAGGAATTGTTGGCGGCGGTTGAGAAAATTTCCGACGATATTTTTTTCGCGCGCCTTGCTGGTTTGATGACCGCGGACGCCGTCTTGTCCAGCAAGGAACGAGATGACAACCTGGCGGGCGAGATTGCGACGGATATCATGGCGCGCCTTCTCGCCTGGCATGAATCAGATCAGTCAGCAATTGGCAACGCGGTGCGGAATTCGGTGGGCGTGCGGTTGAAATTGTTACCACCGGCCCTGCAGGAAGGTCTTGCCCGCGCGCTGCGCGAGCAATCCAAGGTGGGACGTCCTGATCCCACCTTCTCGACGACTACGCTTTGAGCATCAACATCAAGACGACGAGCGCGATCGCGGTCAGCGTTCTTTTCTCGCTGCGGATCGCGGGGGCAAATGTCTCAGGCCACGGCAACGCATCCATTGAAGGGATGCTGGCCGGAATCCACGCAGGGACTTTTTTCAGGTAGTCCTCGTACTCGCTCCCGAACTTCTTGATCAGCAGGGATTCCTCGTACTTGACGATGTAGTAGTACTGGAAGGCGAATGCGGCTGCCGAGAGAATCACGATCCAGACAACGCCCGAATAGATCGCGACACCGGTCGTGATCAAGAAATTACCGACATAAAGCGGGTTGCGGACAATGCTGAACGCCCCTTCCGTGATGAGGCGCTGGTTCGTGCTGGTGGTCCTCGTCCTGGACACGCCACCGATGAAGGACACCGCGTAAGTCCGGATCAGTTCACCAAGTGCGATGACGAGGAGTCCGAGGGTCGCCGAGGCAACCGTCGGCCTTGCCGCGAGCAGCATCAAAAGGATCAGGGGAATTGGCGTGAAGTCACGAAGCTGGAAAAGTTTTTCGCCGATTTCCACCGGGCTCATCTTTGCCCAGTCGGTTGTGCCGTTTCCTTCGCCCGCGGAATTTGCGTTGCGGTCTGGCGTTTCGTTGGCGGTTGTCGCGGTGTCATGATCGTTAACGTTCACAGTCACAGTGGACTCCATTGTCGTCGTCATCCAGAAGAAGCCTCGTCATTCAGAGGCAATACACTCTCACGATGGACCTGCCTGATCAAGCGCCAGCAGTCTCGTTCAACCCGGTGACCCCGACCGAGGCCGGGATAGTACCGGATAAAGTCTCCAGCCAGTGGTCAACGTCATCGTTGCCGCTCTTCGAGCTGTTCCAGAATTCCGCCGGCGCGGCAGTCATCGGAGGTTGGATCCTCGTGATGCTGACGTTGACAGGCGCGCCAAAAGTCCTCGCGAACAATTCCTCGAAAGCTTTCAGTGCCGGCTCGGATGTCGTGAAGACCAGCATTTCCCCGGCGGCTTCGCGCCAGAACGCGTCAACAAAAGAGAACGAAGGCAGGGCTCGGGCAACAAGCGTATCGCGAACGTGCTGTTTGAGGGCATCGCGCTCCGCTCTCGGTAGCCTCTTCCTGCGGCCGCCCTTGCCGGATTCTTCCGACGACAGTTTTTGCTTGTACACGGCGTTGACGAGGGCGGCCGGCACACGGCGGCGGTCGAGCCTCATACGCATCATGATGCCGTCATTGACCGCGCCCATGGAAAAATCCCACGTCGATTCGTCCGGGCGTTGGGCGGCTTCCTCGACCCCGTTGCGCCACTCGCGGACAGCGGCCACACCTTCCGCCGCCACCCAGCCGGATGTGACTTCGCGGGCGGTCAGGTTTTTCTTGTCCTCGAGGAGTGCGCTGAGTGGCGCGGCCTTCCACTCGGCAGCCGCCTCATTGAGGGTCGCGTGGGATACGGGTCGTTTTTTGTCCGTGTCCGTGCGCATGACTTTGTAGCGGGTGACGTTGACTTGACCGGAATAAATGGTCATCGACTGATCCTCAGGTGCACCATTGGCGGTAGTTTGAGCTTGAAATCACGGGAGACTTTAAGGCCCCCCCGGCCACCGGTCAAGGAATTGGTCAGATGGCAAATTTGGTGTCCGAATCCCGGCCTTCCAGCACGCCTCCGATGCCTAATTTTTGCGCAAAAGTGAATTTCCGGCCGGGTCCCGGCGCATCCAAGGCGCCTTCAGGCTCAGGTTTCCCGATTGCTGGCCGAATGCCTGGATGGATCCAGGAGGACCGCAGTGGACTCAAAATCAGGTCAAAACCAGCTCGACCACGCGACATACCGCGAGATCATGGGGGACTTGCTCCAGCCGATCTCATCCGAGGGCCTCGATTTCGAGACCCTCAAGCGCCTCTACGAAAGCAAGGTCGTCTATCTTGAGAACCTGCGCGTCAAGTGCTTCAAGGAAATGAACAGCGACCGTGGATCGCTTTTCACGGCGGAAGACCATGCCTTGATCCTCAAGGCAGCTGCCGAAGCCAACCGGCAGTTGCGTCAGGTTGTTTTGCTTGCCATCACGGACAATCTCGCAAAACGCCAAGTATCCTGATATCTTGAAAAGTATGAATAGCTCTGCATCCATCGGCGCGGTGCCCCGCGTTCTAGTTGCTGACGACTCGGAAACCATCCAGAAAGTCGTCAAGATAGCGCTCGCCCGCCACCCCGTAAAAATCGAGACATCGTCAACCTGGCAGGACGCCGCCCAGAAGATCGGTTCGGGCATCGCCCTGCTCATGCTGGACGTGAACCTGCCCGGGGTTGGATCGGACCCCCAAAAAGTAAAAGAAGTTGTCGCCGCAGCCGCAGGACTCCCGGTGGTTGTCATGCAGGGTACGCATGACCGGTCCCTCGGAGAAGCGACGCTCCGCGAGTGCGGGGTAAACCACATCATCCAGAAGCCGTTTGACAGCGCTGAGCTGGTGGCGACGGTAACCCGGCTGACTGGTGCCGTTGCCATGGCAAAGACACCGGCTTCCGGCCCCTCCGCGCCGCCGCCGCCGCCCGCAGCCTTGCCCGGTGGACCGGCAAGCGCTGAATTGTCGTTGAACCTTGATGGTTTGCCGCCGTTGCCGCCAATTCCCGGAGACCTGGTCGACTCATCGCGTAAAGGCAAAAAGGCCTTTGATGTTTCTCCGTCATCTGGCGCGACCGCAGCCCCCGCGATGCCCGACGTGCTGGATCCATTCGCCACCGGGCCGGCGCCGATTGCCCCGGAAGACCTTTTCAAGATGGTTCCACCCCCGCCTCCAGCGTCCCCCGGGGCAGGTCCCTCCGCGCCATCGCCCAATGCACCGGTTCCCGATCCTGTCATGGCAGCGAAGCCGTCTTCAGCGAAGCCGTCTCCAGCGGCGCCGTCTCCTGTTTCGCCGGCCTCATCGGCGCCTGTCCCCGGCAACGAGGAGATGGCAAGGCAGATCCGTCAGGCGGTCGAGGCATACTGCGAGAAACACTTCCGCAGCCTGGCCATCGAGGTCATCAGCGCGGAACTTCGGCGCCTCGCGGAAGAGAAGGCCCGTCACCTCGTTGACATTTGACCCCGGGTGGGGGAATGTCCGGCCGTATGCACGACTTGCACGCCATTCAAATTGACCC
This sequence comes from uncultured bacterium, assembly GCA_963923405.1. GTDB lineage: Bacteria > Bdellovibrionota_B > Oligoflexia > Oligoflexales > RGVZ01 > RGVZ01. The sequence goes on from CAWUNT010000173.1 coordinate 3,667, forward strand.
GATCATCACCCGTGCCCTCGAGGAAGACTGGGGCTTCGGTGACTGGACAACAGACATTTGCGTTCCAGCCGAGAAACAGTCCGTGGCGACCATCATTGCCAAGGAACGAACCCTCGTCGCCGGAGTTGATGTCGCGGCCGCTGTCTTCCGCAAGGTAGACCCGGCGCTCTCTGTCAAACTGATCGCGAGAAATGGCGACCGCGTCGAGAAGGGTGATGCCCTGCTTGAAATCAGCGGTTGCGCCAGGTCCATACTCAAGGCCGAGCGTGTCGCTCTCAATCTCTTTGCCCGCATGTGTGGCATAGCGACGATGACACGGGCCCTCGTCGACCAGCTCGAAGGCACCAAGGCCCAGTTGCTAGACACACGCAAGACGACTCCCGGCCTGCGCATTCTCGAGAAGTCCGCGACTGTGGTCGGTGGCGCGCGCAACCACCGTTTCAGCCTGTGTGACGGTGTCATCGTAAAAGAAAATCACATCCGTGCCTCCGGGGGAATCAAAGCCGCTGTGTCACGATTGCTTGAGAGCCTGCCTCCGACCCTGAAGGTCGAGGTTGAAGTGACCAACCTTGAAGAGGTGCAGGAGGCCATTGACGCTGGCGCGCATGTCCTGATGCTCGACAACATGACGGTGCCCGAAATGACCATGGCGGTTCGCACGGTTCGCGGGCGCGCGCTTGTCGAGGCATCCGGCAACGTTCGCCTTGAGAATGTCCGTCGCGTCGCGGAGACAGGCGTTGATTTCATTTCCACCAGCGCGATCTTCCATTCGTCACGCTGGGCCGACTTGAGCCTGCTCTTCAACCTCGACGAATCAAAATGTTGAAGAACCTGCTCGATATTCCTTTCGAGAGTCATGACGTCCTTGACTCAACCTCCTCTGAGGCACAGCGCCTTCTGGCGACTGGACGCAAGACGCCGTTCGCCGTGATGGCGCGCATGCAGACCGCGGGGCGCGGGCGCCGGGGCCGGGCATGGAGCAGCACTCCGGGCAACTTGATGATGACTGTGGCGGTCCCTTCCAATGTCTGGGCCTCAATGCCGAACCTGGAGTCCGCCCCGATCCGCGTCGCGGTTTTGTTCGCGCGTTTTATCCAGGAGACTTTCGGCCTCCGGGTTACCTTGAAGTGGCCGAACGACATTCTGTTCGGGGGCCGAAAACTGGGCGGGATATTGTGTGAAACCAGTTCCAGCGGTGCCAATGTCGGAGACCTCCTGGTTGGCATCGGCTTGAACATCACGACAGCTCCGGGTCTGGACGGTCCGGACGCGGTATCAACCACGTCGCTGATGGATATCCTCGGCCGCCAGAATTCCCGCCTTCCGGAATTGCCCGTCATTGCGCGTGAACTTGCCGCCGCGATTTGCGGGCGCTGGGCGTCAATCGACCCGGCGGAATTGCCGCGCGCATTCGAGGCATACGCGATCCAGTCCGGGCACATCCTCGTCAAGGATGTCGAGTCTGATTCCGCCGCCCTTTTGAAAGGCATCGACGACGCCGGCAGCCTGATCCTCGAAGGCGTCAAATTCGGTACGACAGCACGCTTGACCAGCGCGGATCATTCCTGGCGTTGGATCTACCAGGAGAGACCCGGGGCGGACGGCGCTCCCCTGATGGTGGCGGACGTCGGTAATTCGCGGAT
>CAWUNT010000174.1:0-5306 GCA_963923405.1 uncultured bacterium
GAATGGCAAGTTGTATTTTTCCTTGAACCGGTCGTGACTGCGAACCGGGTCAGGGCTGACGCCGATGATAGCGGTTCCTGTTGCCGCGATGCGTCCGTGATGGTCCCGGAAGGAACACGCCTCCATGGTGCAGCCGGGCGTGTCATCCTTGGGGTAAAAGTAGAGAACAACGTTCTGGCTTCCACGGAATGACGACAGCGATACACGTCCGCCTCCGCTTGATGGAAGGGAGAATTCGGGTGCCAGGTCTCCCGCGCGGGGCATGTTCGAGTCAGCCGTGGCGGCGCTGACCATTGCTTTTGTCCGGGGACTGCTTTTTTTTACCGCGGACTTTTTTCTCGCCGGCTTCTTTGTCAGTGTTTTTTTCTTCGCTGTTTTTTTCTTCACTGATTTTTTCTGTGCGGTTTTTTTCTTTACGGATCTTTTCTTCACAGCTTTTTTCGGGGACTTCTTCTTGCTCATGGAACGGACTCCTTGGTTTTGGAATAAAAAAAACCGGCTCAGTGAGCCGGCTTCTTTTCTGCTGCCTGCTGCAGCTCGAGTTCAATTTCGATTTTTACCTCGTCTCCGACAACAACGCCACCAGTCTCAAGTGCCTTGTTCCAGGTCAGGCCGAAATCCTTGCGGTTGATCTTGGTGCTCGCGCTCAGCCCGCGTTTCATGTTGCCCCACGGATCCTTGAATGCCTTCGTCGGGCCTTCTACTTCAAGTGTGACCGGTTTGGTGACATCGCGAATCGTGAGGTTCCCCGCTACTTTCAGGCCGTCTTTGCCGGCTTTGCTAACTTTCGTTGAGACAAACTTGATGGCCGGGAACTTCGCCACATCGAAGAAGTCCGGGCTACGAAGGTGCTCATCGCGCTTTGCGTTGTTCGTGTTGATGGTCTTGGTATCCAGCGTGGCTTCAACCGTCGACTTGGTGATGTCCTTGTCGTTGATGTCCAGCTTGGCATCGACGCCGGTAATATCGCCATTCACGGTGGCGACCATCATGTGCTTGACTTTGAAGTGGGCGGCCGAATGCGCCTGATCTGTGACCCAGACCTCCGCGAGGACTGGGGTGGACAGGGAGGCGAGGGCGAATCCAGCGAAAAATGCGTTGGTTGAGAATCTCATACGCAGTTCCTTCCGTGACTTGTCAGTGGAGTTCAGGATCTCAAGTGCGCAAAGGAGTTTAGTTCAGGACGCGCTTCATCGCAAAGTCCTGACCAGAACTTTTTTTCCTGTCCACTCTGAAATGAACTGGGAAGCATGCTGGTTGGTCATTGTTGACAAATGACCCAGCAGGGCCTCGTTGATTTTACGGCGCCGGACGAACCAGAGCAGGGCCATGGCTTTGTCGCTGTGGATGTATTCACGCCACTCATACTCCACCGAATTACGCCGGGAGCGGAATTCCACGACATGCGAACAGTCAGAAAAGGCCTTGCCCTGATCGTCATCCTGCGGATTAGGAATGATTCTGGCACGTGGACTCAGTGTCAGTGAACCTTCGGGCAATGCCCAGAGGTTTTTGTGAAGGGCCTTGAAGCCGCGCCAGATGTCGCGTGGTGGTGATGTTTCTCCAGTCTCGAAATATTCCGCGTCGATTTCCGACCGGTACTTGCGCGGCACGACCTTCACTGCCGCACGGTCCAACTTGTTGGGCTCGAGGATGTCGATGGTGTTCGCGATTTCCCAGAGGCGTTCGCGGTTCTTCCGGACCAGATCCGCGCAACCTTGCAACAACTCCACCTCGCGCCCGTAAAAATTGCCCCAGATCACTTTCAACGCGTAGGGCGTCCATGCGCCTGTCTCAGGGTCCGAAACCTTTTCAACCTTGCCCGCCAGGGAATTCATCCGCTTCATGCAGGCCTTGACGTCAAACCCGAGTTCATTCAACGTCCATTGCCCGATTGCCATCTCAACCTGTTGTGCCAGGGTCTGAAGGCTCGACCAGAATTTGTCTCCCTTGTCTCCATGATCGTGCAGACAAAAGAATGTCGAGCAAACTGAGTTGCGGAATGCGTAAAGATTGCAGAGGCCGGATTTTTGCTCCAGGAAGGGGCAAAGGACCTTTTCACTCTTTCCGAATCTGTCCTCTCCCGTGTCGGCGAGATAATGGGCCCACTGGGACGGCGAGGACAACATTCCTTCAGGAACGATGAATCCGTCGGCGACCAGACGACGGACAATTTTCTCAGAGGCCGGGTGACTCAGCGCAAGTCCGAGAAGGAAGTTTGGAACGCGAGGATGGTACGTGCAGCACCGGTAATCTGGACGCCATCCCTCGAATCTGGCGCGGGGGCAATTCAAGCAGGTCGCACGACGCTCCTGCGGGAATGTCATGTCGGTGAGCGCAACAGGCAGCATGTAGCGCCAGACTCCAGGCACCCAGTGTTCTCCAAGCTTGAATGCTTGCTCGATCGGATCCGTGGAAAGGGATTTCGATTGCGGCATTTATAAACACCCGTATTTATTGGTGGAAATGGTCTTCGACAGACTTGTGAAGACACCCTGTCGTTTTCCCTGCGGCGCCTCCGGAACCGGACGTAAGACCGGATTTCCGTTCAAGGTCTCAATCTTGCTGGAAAATTCTGGTAATTTGTATAAGAAAGTGGTGTTGGAGGCTTTCCGCCACGGAAACTGGCCTGCCACATTTTTCGTCAATCTTTGTGAAAGGACAAATCGCTTTTGGAAGTCATCAACCGCTCAAACGCCCGTCTGTATCCGCAAGTCCGTCTCGTAGGTGAAGATGTCAACGAAATCGTCCCGGTCGCTGAAGCTCTGCGTCGCGCCGAGGAAGAGGGGCTTGATCTTTGCCTCGTCAGCGACAAGTCGACTCCACCGGTAGTTCGGTTGCAGGACTTCAAAAAGTTGCTTTACGAGCAGAAGAAGGCCAAATCCAAGCAGCAAAAGGGCGCTGAACTCAAAGAGATCCAGTTGAAGATCAACATCAGCGACCATGACCTCCAGACCAAGATCAACAACATCAACAAGTTTCTTGAGCGTGGCGACAAGGTGAAGATCATTGTTCGCCTGCGTGGGCGCGAGCGCGAGGCGCCTGAACGCGCGCGGGCATTGCTTGAGCGCGTGACCAGCGTGGTCAAGTGCAAGGTTTCCGTCATACCGGGACCGATCGCGATCGCTCTTCTCGAGCCCGCAAAGGGCTGAGAGGTTTCTTTGACGGAGGGGGGAGCCACACTGGCTGTGAGCTCCCGTTCCGGCGCCATCCTTGACCCGTCCCAAAAAATCGTTTCTAATTGAATACAGCCATACCCGAACAGTTGAAATAACAGGCTTTTATCGCAGCATGAGGTTGCGTTTTCTGGTCGCCCGCCAGTTTCTGTAGAATGCGGATCCAGCGGGCTTTCGGCGCATGACACGGAGGTTTGCCGACATGAAGAAGACGGAAGAGAACCGTTATCCCCATTCCGCCACCCTGTTTCGTTTTTGCAAGGAAGCCCTCGAGATCCGGTACGAAGGCAACGTGAAGGTCATCGACCAGGACGTGGGCGCGATCCTCGGGTACGACCCGGCCGATTGCAGCCACTGGAAGAAAGGCAAGAAGAACATTCGTGCCCTTTCGACCCTGCGCGGGCTGGCCGAGCACCTCAATGTGGACGAGCGCCTTATTATCGACATTGCCTCCGGTGCCGTCGGTCTCGACGAGGCTATCTTTGAGTACCGTGGCTATGGCGCGTTCGCCATTTCCGGGCGTCATCTGGAGAACTTGAAGAAGGAATACTTCAAGAATCCCGGTCGCTGGCAGATTGACGGGACGCCGGCTTCGTTTGAGACGCTGTTTGATGTGAAGCGCCCGGCCGTCGTCAAGACAGTCCGTGCGATCATCGAGCAGGGCCGTTTCTCGGAAGCCCCGATTTATATCCCCGAAGTTCTGCAGATGTTTCCTGCGATCACTATCGTCGCAGAGCAGGTCCTCGAGAAACCGTTCACGGTTGAGTACACCGGCGAGGGATCCGACACGAAGTTGACGATCCGTCATCGCGCGAGTGATTCCCGGTCTTTCATTCGATTCCTGATCGCCAAGGAAATTTTCAACTGGATCGTGCGTTCCGGGCACGCGTTGGGTGCTCCGTTTGCCGGCGTTCCTGCGGAGGTTCTGGACATCCAGGGCAACGCGTTCGCAGGGTTGCTTCTCGTTCCAGGGGAATTCATGCGTCGCGAAGTCGAGAAGATCGACAGTTCGCTCGATATCGTCCAGCAATTGGCCTCGACTTTCTGGGTATCCAAGGCACTGATGAACCAGCGCCTCAGGGACTACATGGAAAATCTCACTTGAGGTTTCCCGCAAGGTTCACCTGAACAATGCCAAAGGCCCCGCCGGTGACGGTCGGGGCCTTTAAGTTTTTACAAAAAAATTCTGATTTCGCTTTTGATATCGCGGTTTTTTCCTGGATGTTCATGCGTATTCCGGGCGCCTCTGCCCGATTTTTCGTCAAGTGTAGCGGTATCCGCTCCGATCCCGGTCAGTGCTCGACCATCCAACAAGGGGACGGGTTCATGGGTACGCCTTTTAATTTGAAAAATGGTTCTGTGGCTCTGTCAGCAGATGTCCCGGGCGGTTTGTACAATTCTGCCCACCTGAAGAAACTGGCAGCCCTCTCGGAGCAGCATTCCGTCATCATGAAAGCCACGGAAGACCAGCGCATCGCGCTGTTTGTGGCTCCTGAACAGGTGGACACCATTACCAAGGAGCTCGCTTCAGGCGGATTGACGGTAAGGAATTACCAGGACGGGGTACATCAACCCGTTTCTTGTGTCGGCGCTCTTTGCCCGGAAAGCAAACAAGACGCTCTGAAGGCATCTCTCGATTTGACTGAGGCCCTCACCGCGATTGAGGCTGCATGCGCCCTCAAGATTGGTATCAATGGTTGCGCGAATTGCTGTGTGCCCTGTCATACCCTGGACATCGCCGTTGTTGGTACCGAGGAAGGTTATCGGGTTTCTCTTGGCGGCAGGCAATCATTGGTCCCCGAGTTGGCATCGTTCGCTGCGGAGGGGATTCCCGCGGGTGAAATTGTCGACAAGGTCAAGGCGATCGTCGAAGTCTGGCAACAAGTCGGCGGGCCGGGCGAACGCATGGCCCAGGTGGTTGAACGTACCGGCCTCTCCCCCTTTTTGAAGGCCTTGGCTCCTTACAGCCAAGACGCGGGTGGAGTTGGAGATGAAGTTCTCGAGGCGCCGTCGGCTGAAACCGGGGGTGAAATTCCGTTGGAAGCATCAGCGGAAGGATCGATGGAAGGCTCCACGGAAGGCTCCACGGAAGGCTCCACGGAAGGCTCCACGGAAGGCTCCACGGAAGGC
>CAWUNT010000175.1:0-5280 GCA_963923405.1 uncultured bacterium
TTTACCGTCGTCAAATAAAGCGCCAGATCACGAGGTTGCGTTCCCCGCGCGCCCGTGGAATCATTTCTGGATGAGAAAAATCATCCTTGCCCTGCTGGCATGCGTGTCATGCCTCTTGTTGTCGGCGACCCCGCCCGAACGGCTCGCCATCGTGGACATTTCGGCCGCGGGTCCGTCAAACCTGAACATCCTGAAGAAACTCGGCGGGATTGCGTGGTGGACGGAAATCGGTGGCAGTTTGATCGTCTCGGCGAACGCCCGTGGATTCATCAACATGGACCGGACAGGGTTCGTGGCGAAAGCCCTTCCTGATTTGACGACAACGGACCAGCTGCGCGTGCTGGTTGCCGGCCACTCCTCTGTGGAACTTCCCGCCGGCATCAACGTCCTCGCGGATGAAGGCCGCGCGCGACTCGTCGAAGGTGATTCCGCCGCGCTGGCCGCGTTGGACCAGTTGGCCCCGGACAAGCCAGCCACTGTTGGCGTCTTTCCGGTCGTGCCTGGCAGGGTGATCCTGAAATCACCGGTCAACCTTGAACGGCCACAGCGCATGTCTTCCCGTGACGCCACCCTGGTCAACGAAGTGGCACGCAAAGTCAGCAAGGACCGCTGGTGGGCGGACGTGCAGAAACTGGCTTCATGGAACCGTCACATCTCCGCGGCAGGCAACGTTTCCGCGCGCGACTGGATCAAGTCGAGTCTTGCCGCCATCCCCGGGATGGAAGTGACACTGCAAGAGTTCCGGGTTTCGGGACGTTCTTCGTGGAACGTCGTCGGGATCCTTCCTGGCGAGCGCATGGTTTACGAGTCAGGTTCTGCCAGCACGAACGACCGCGGGCTCGTGATCGTCGGCGGTCATTTCGATTCAACCTCCGAGCGCCCTTCATCGGCGGCGCCAGGTGCCGAGGACAATGCCAGTGGTGCCGCGGGAGTTGTCGAGATTGCGCGAGTGATGGCTGAGGTGCCTCATTCGGAAGACATCGTTTTCGTGGCATTTTCGGGCGAAGAACAGGGCCTTTATGGATCCGCCGCGTTCGTCGAAGAGTTGCCTGACGGGGAAAAAAGCCGCGTCCGCGGTGTCGTCACAATGGACATGGTGGCCTATTCCCGGGCCGGAGCCTCCGGGCCTCTTGGCGTTTTGATCGAGACGGAGAGCGCGCATTCTGATTTCGCCCGTCGCTTTGTCGAGGCCGCCGCCGAGGTGACCAAATTGCGCGTGACGACTTCGTTCAATCCGTTCGGAAGTGACCATGTGTCATTCCTTGAAGCCGGCCTTCCCGCGATACTCGCCATTGACGCGGACTGGAACCGTTACGCGCATTACCACAAGACCACGGACACTCCAGACAAGCTCACGCCGGAACTGGCGCACGAGATCCTGAAAATGAACGCGGCGGTAACAGCCTTGTTGGCTCGTTGAAAGACTGGTCAATCCAGCCAGACGCGATAATGCCGTGTCCCGTGGGTTGCCTCGAAAACAACCCCACGCGGGGCGCGGGCGGCTGTGAGTTCGGTGGCCATCCTCCGCAGGTCGAGCCCCTGCGCCCCGATTCTCACCGCGACGTCTTCCGGGACCAGGTCCGGGAGATTGTCCACCGCGGCGGCAGGCAACTCCAGATCCACCACAGTCACGGTCCCCTCTGATACACGCACGCGCAAATGGCTTGAGATCCACGGAACATCTTTCGCGGCGGTGTCTGTGCCGGTTTTCTCCCGGGTTCTCGCTGGCGTCGACGACGCCAGGGCGGGCGCCATCATCTCCTCGAAAATCCGTCGCGAATCCACTGGTTCACCAATCAATTTCAATCCGTGATGCCAACCCTGGACGGTCCGCATCAGGTACAGGAACCAGGGTGGCCCGGCTGTCCGCAGCCACCACTTATCGCTGCCCGCGATGGCATCAGTCATTCTTCCTGGATGCCATGACGCTGGATCGAATTTGCCTCTCGCGCGGAAAGGTTCCAGCAACGCCGGCATCAACTGATGCAACCGGCTGGAGAGTGGGTCGAGTTTCTTCGTGTCAAATCCCATGGTTCCCAGCAGTGCCATCCAGTCATCATCGATTTCACCGCGGGCGCGCGCGATCATCCTCGCGATGTTCTTCACCTGCTCATTGGAAAGCCTGAGCATTGACCCGAAATCGTAAAGCACAAGTGACGTTGATCCCGATTCGTCGCTCATCCTGAACCCGTAGTTTCCCGGATTCAGGTCGCAGTGAATTGTGTGGGCCTGGAAGATTGCCCGCGCGAGCATCCCGGTCATCATTTCCGCCGCGTCAGCGAAGTGCTTGCGTGCCATGGAATCACGAAGCGCCCGTAATTCGTCCGGTGGCGTCGAAGGTTCAAAAGACTGGGTGAGGATCGTTGACGTCGAAAATGACTCGAATACCCGCGGCACGACCAGCCACGGAGCCCGCACTGTCGACCGGAACTCACCTTGGTAACGGGCCTCCGCGCGGTAATTGATTTCCTCCAGCAGTTTTTCCTTGAGGAATGGCCCCCAAGATTCCCGTGTGAATCCGTAGGCCCGTGCCGGACTGCGCGCCGCAAGTTCCAGGAAGTCGTCAACCTGGCTCGCGATTTCCTCTGCCAGTCCGGGGAACTGGATTTTGATGGCGACGGGTTCTCCGGATTTCAGCCTTGCCGCGTGGACCTGAGAGAGCGACGCGACACGCGCTTCCTCCGATATGACTTCGATCTCCCGCGCCAGGGCCGGGGTATCATCCTCGATCCGGCGACGGACTTCCTCCAACGACAATCGAGGGGATGCCTGTTGCGTCGCGGCGACACCAGTCCGCATCGCGACGATCTGGGCGACCTTTGCGGGCAGCCCCGGCTGGTCGAGAAGGCTCTCGACGAGATAGTCGCGCGCCCGTTTTCCCGTCCAGGCGGACCTTGCGGCCGCGGCGATCCCGATCCCGGAATATTTGATCAGCTTGCCCAGTCTCAAAGGATCAGTCCCTCAAAGGATCGTGGCCTCAGAAGATCCATTTCGCCCCGGCGAGGGCAACAGTCGCCGCGAAACCAATCACCCATATGGTGGACCTGGCTGAAGGCTTGTCGAGGAGGTACAGGGCGATATAAGCGACGCGGCAGGCCACGAATCCCACTGACAGGCGCGCCGCGATGGCGGGATCGGCTTGCGTCGTATACGCGATGAACGCCGCCGCGGTGAACAATTGCAGTGCCTCGAAGCTGTTGTTGTGGGCCCCGAGGGCGCGGGCGCCGAGGCCGGTCAACCTGGATTGCTGGGTCCTTGGCTCGTGATTGTTGTAACCCATGCCCAGCTGCGCGCGTGCCGTAAAAAGCCGCGGAACGTAGGGAAGGAGAAGGGTGATGAAAAGGCAAGTGATCATGGTTTCCATGGCGTGATTCCTCCGCCACGATCATAACATGTCACGCGGCCTTTCTTGCCTTTGACAATTCCCTCCGCAGCCTCTTCCGGAAGAAGATGTCATCAACGGTGATCGTGTGGCGCGGAGTCGCGAGTTGGTTGTAATCGGGGTGCTCGATCTCTTTTTGGATCCGTGATTCCAGGTCCGCGGGAGCGCTCCAAAGTCCCGCCAAATGGCGCGCTGCGATCTTTGACTGCAGTTCCGCGCCAGGCCAGATGCATCCAAGCGGCTGGAAAAGGCCGATGAAATAACAGTTTTTCAAGTTGCCGGGCAGGAATCGCAGATAAAGGGGTACGGGTCCGCGCGAGAAATCGACCACCGACTTGTCAAAGAAGGGATGGTCAATCCAATACCCGGTTGCGTAGATCACGGCATCAAAGTCCTGGCTCGTGCCGTCCCTGAAACGCACGGTATCGCCATCAAAACGTTCAATGTCCACGCGAGGTTTAACGCGGCCGTGGCGGATGAAGTAGTAGAGCTCCGAGTTGACGGTCGGATGCGTCGAGCCGAACCAGTGATCCGGATTTTGCAGGCCGATGCGGGAGTTTTTTCCCAGCAACAGCCTCAGCAGCACTTCGCTGATGATGATCTTTGCCCAGCGTGGAAAAAACGAGAACCTGTAATAAAAGGCGTCCGAGGGATTACCAAAAACAAACTTGGGAACCAGCCAGTATCCACGCCGCCAGCTGATCTCCGTGTATTTGCTGACACGACTTGTCTCGACGGCAATGTCGCACGCGGAATTGCCGCCACCCACGACGAGGACGCGCTTGTCCCTGTATGGCTCGGCGCGTTTGAACGAATGGGAATGGATGACCTCGCCGGAAAATTTTCCTTGATACTCCGGCCATCGTGGTTTCCAGTGGTGCCCGTTGCAGACCACCAGCGCGTCAAAGGTTGACGTCCGAGTGCGCCCCTCGTTGTTGACGGAGACGTTCCATCTTCCATCAGGCAACGGATCGCATTTTCCAACCATCGTGTTGAATTGGATGAGTGGCATCAAATTGAAGTGTCGCGCGTAGCCCTGGAAATAATTCAGCAATTGCGAGTGATGGGGATAATCTGGCGTGTCCAAAGGTAACGGGTAGTCCTCGTAGCCGGAACTGATCCTGGAGCTGATGATGTGGGTCGTCTCAAAGACGCTGGCGTGATTCGTGTTGTCGTTGAATCGCCAGTTGCCGCCGACCTGGTCTCCGGCCTCGAAAACCGTCACGTCAAACCCCAGATCCTTGAAGTTTTTCGCGGCGGTGATGCCGCTCGGCCCGGCGCCGATGACACAAACGCGCTTGCCCGTTTTCACGACCCCCTCCTGCGCGACATCTTTCGTTTATCCTCTGAAGGGTTCGGCAAATTCGCGCAGGGGTTGAAGGGGGCGGGGCCATGAATTCAAGAGATCGAAAGAATCAATGCTTACGGGGCGTTATCGGGTCCATTCAAGACGCGCGGAAACCCTGCGTGAACGTAATCTGGTAACCAGTCGCGGTGTTCTTGAACCGTGTAAATTTGATCCGTTGCTGTTCTGGCTGGGCGCTCCAGTCGCAACGCTCCAGCTGGTCGCTGTCCAGGATCTCGCGCAGGTCGCTGAGGGCTGGTACGAGGTGAGTGGTCATGTCCACCGACTCCTCATGGGTTGCCCAGTCCAGTTCCTCGATGAGGCTGGTCAAGTAATGCTCCGCGTCCGACCGGACGGCTGGAGCGCAAGCCGCGTCCGTTGCCGGGGTCGACTCAAGCTCGGTCCAACCAAAAAACTCGACGGGCCTGCCATCCCTTGTGACACCGGTCATCACCGAGAACAAGCCCATCAGCGCCTTGCTGTCCGCGACTTTTTCCATGGCATCGAATCGTGTGGCTTCGGCCATCGCCTGTCTCTTATACACATCTGACGC
>CAWUNT010000176.1:0-5267 GCA_963923405.1 uncultured bacterium
CTGCTGATCCAACCAGGCTCAACCGCCGATGCCGCCAGCAAGCACAGCTTTGGCCGCACGAACTTTCCACCGCCGTCCATCGCGTAGGCCAGCGCCTCGGCAAGTCGGGCGTCACTTTTCAAATCCGCAGCATGACCGTCGCGGATCGACTTCCACGTGCGCGCGAACAACTCAAAACCGTCGACGATGTTCATCGCGCCACCCAATTCAAACCCCCGCCGAGAACCGGCAATCCGTCCGGTCCTTGATGCCGTTCCAGAATGCCGCGGCGTCAACTGGCTTGCCGCCCTCATTCTGCAACTTCGTGATCAGGAGAATGCCATCGCCAGCGCGGGCCAAGATGCCCTTCGCCGCCTTGGAGAATGTGAACGCGCCGGGCTCACCACCCAACGCGCCGCCACCACCCGAATCAGAGGCCGTCGCCTCCCGCATTTCCAGCAACGTCACGCGCTTGCCATTGAAGAACGTGAACGTCCCCGGCCACGGATGAAAAGCGCGGAACCTGTTGCACGTCACGCGCGCGGCCCGGGTCCAGTCCACCGCTCCGTCCGCCTTTTCGATCTTGCCGCAGTAAGTTGCCGCGCCGTCATCTTGCGGTGTCCCCGCGAACGCGGGATCGCCAAGTTTTCCGAGGGCATCGATCAAGAGTTTCCCGCCAACCTGGAACATCCGGCTGGTCAGTTCTCCCGCCGTCTCGCCTGGAAGGACCGGCGACTCCTCGACGCAAATGATCGCGCCAGCGTCGAGTTCCTTCACCGTGAACAGCACGGAGACTCCCGTCACCGCGTCACCATTCAGCAGTGCTGCGGGAACAGGCGTCGCACCACGGTATCTGGGCAGAATCGACGGATGGATGTTGATCGTCCCGCGTCGCGGAATCGCGAGGAATTTTTTCGAAAGGATCTGGCCATAAGCTGCCGTGACGATCACGTCGGGACGCAAGGCGCGCAATTCATCCAGAAAACCCGGGTCGCGGGCCGATTCAGGCTGCAGGACCTTGAGTCCCCGCCCTTTCGCGAATTCGGCCACCGGCGGATCCTGCAACTTGCCCGACCGCCCGACTGGACGCGCCGGCTGGCTCACGACCGCGACAACTTCAATACCACCAGAACCCTGCGGGCCCCTGAACTCATTCCCGGCCGCGAGCAATTGCTCAAGCGGCGAGATGACTTCCTGCGGCGATCCCATGAACACGATGCGCAAGGCTCGAGCCCCCAAAATTCCCAACAAATACGGGTCACTTGTTGTCGCAAAACCTGTCCCCAATTACCATAGGGAAACCACCACAGCAAAACCAAAGGGGCAGGGCTCATGACCGCGAATAATCCCCGCAATACCGGGTACATATTGGGTCTGGACCAGGGCACGACCGGATCGACCGTCCTCGTCATCAGCGTCGCCGACCCCGCCAACCCCGTTCTTGTCGGCAAGGCCACCGTCGATTTCCCGCAACATTTCCCCCAGGAAGGCTGGGTGGAACACGACGCGACCGAGATCTGGTCCTCGATGCAGGAGGCCTGCAAGAAGGCCCTTAAAGTCGCCGCCGGCAACGATCCCAACTTTGACCCCGCGCGCGTCCGCGCCATCGGGATCACCAACCAGCGCGAGACTACCGTTGCCTTCGACCGCACGACGGGCCAGCCACTCGCCCGCGCCATCGTCTGGCAGTGCCGCCGGACGACGTCGACTTGCGAGGCGCGCCGCCAGAAAGGCCTCGAACCGGAAATCCGCAAGAAAACGGGACTTGTACTCGACCCGTACTTCTCTGCATCCAAGATGGAATGGCTCCTCGACAACAACCAGTCCGTGGCGAACGCCGCCAAGTCCGGGAAACTCGCCTTCGGAACGATCGACACATACTTGCTGCACCGCCTGACGGGGGGCGCGGCATTCGCGACCGAACCCAGCAACGCCTCCCGCACGATGCTGTTCAACATCAACACCGGCAAATGGGACGAGTCGCTGCTCAAGGAATTCAAGATCCCGTCCCTCGATTGCCTGCCGGCCATCCGCGACAGTGCCGGCGTGTTCGGCCACACGAGGGGACTTGGCTTTCTGCCCGATGGCATTCCCGTGTCGGGCATCCTCGGCGACCAGCAAGCCGCGCTCGCGGGCCAGGCGTGTTTCAAGCCGGGACAGGCCAAATGCACTTACGGTACCGGCGCGTTCTTGCTGCTGAATACGGGAGACAAGCCACGCGCCTCGACCTCAGGCATGTTGACCACCGTGTCTTGGTCACTCGGCGGCAAGATGACGTACGCGCTCGAGGGATCGGCCTTCATCGCGGGCGCCGCCATGCAATTCCTGCGCGACCAGTTGAAGTTCATCCCCACCGCGGCCGCGTCCGAGGCCCTCGCGCAAGACGCGACCGCGGCGCCTTCCATTTATTTTGTCCCGGCACTTGCAGGACTGGGCGCGCCCTGGTGGGACGCGAAAGCCCGCGGCGCATTCTTTGGCCTGACGCGTGGGACAACCACGGCGCAACTGGCGCGCGCCGCGCTCGAGAGCATCGCCTTCCAAGTCACTGACTTGATTTCGGCGATGGCAAAGGATCTCGGCATGCCCGTTGATTCCTTGCGCGTGGACGGCGGCGCATCCGCCAACAACCTGCTCATGCAGATGCAGGCTGACTTCACGGGCACGCGCGTCGACCGTCCGCGCAACATCGAGACCACGGCCTTTGGCGCCGCGATGTTCGCCGCCCTCGGATGCGGCATCTACAACGACATCACACAGCTCGAGAAAGCGCGCGCGTCCGACCGCGTTTTCGAGCCACGCCGCACGCCGGGCCATGACGCGCAAATCGCCGGATGGCACCGCGCGGTGCACGCGACGCAAGTTTTCGCGGGAACCAAATGATCGACGGAGCCCTGACAACGACCATGATCCTCGGATGGCTGGCGTTTTTCGCCGCGGCCACGACGATCGCCTCGACGATCATTGCTGGTCGCGCGGGCCCACACCGTCACCACGCCACGGCCAGCACTCAGGCCAACAACCAAGGCGACATCCCGTTCATTGTCCCCGCGCTGGCGGTCGCGCCTGTGGTTATTTTCGCCGCGTGGATCACGGCCCGCGTCAACTTGATTTTCCCGGTGTTCGAGTTCACAGGCACCGCCGAGATCATCACGGCCAGCATCGCCCCGGCCGCGATCCTTCTCTTTGGCAGCGGCCTTTTCGCGCGAATCATTTCCCTGGCGCGAGGCGAGTGGGAATTCTGGTCCGCGAAACCGTTCGTCCGGGTGGACCGCGCGTTCGGCAAGAACACCACGAGGAAACTGTCACCGATGATCGCGCTGCGTGTCGCCCTTCAATCCGCCTCTGACTGTCTGCCTCTTGTTTTCTCGGAACTCGTCATCATCGAATCAATCTTCAACGCGCCAGGCCTTGGCTTCTGGTCCTGGGAACATGCCAAGACGCGGGACATGAATTCTGCCCTGCTTTCCATCGCGGCCCTTTTCGCCATTTACGGACTCGTGAACCTCGTCATTCTGTTCGCCAATCGCAACCTGGGCAAAAAGTTGGCGGGATATGTATGAACCAGGAACTCGACAACGCCATCACGCAGATCGACATCGGCCAGGCGTACCTGCCGCCTGATGCCACGCATTGGCTGGGGACCGATTACCTTGGAAGGGACATGCTGCAGCGCATCGGATCTGCCTTGATCGACGCCAGCCTTCCCGTATTCGTCACCATCACCGCCTCGTTCGCCATCGCGATCCTTATTTTTCTTGTCTGGATCCCGCGCAGGTTTCCGGCGCCGCTGATCGCCACCACCGCGGCCATCCGCAGCCTTCCCGCCGGACTTCTCGCCTTCGGAGTCCTTGTCCTCGCGGGTGGTTTTCACCGGTTTGAACTGGTCCTCGCCGTGCTGGGCATAACATCCGCGGCATGCGCGCTGGATTTGCTGGTCAACTTGTGGGAACGCGATCGCAACCTCGGGTACTGGGAGGCGCACCACTCCATGGGCGGGACAGCGCAACGACGCGCGATTGATTTCGGACTCAGGCAAGGATGGCGCGCGCCAGTGGCGCAACTTTTCGGACTCAGCGTCCAGACGAGCCTCGCGATTGAGGCAACTTTGGGCTACCTGGGTCTTGGTATCCAGGAACCACGCGCGTCCCTCGGCAACATCATCGCCGCGCATTACGATCGCGCGTTGAAGGGCTATCCGTTGCCGGTGCTTGCGGCCGTTGGCGCGTTACTTGCCATCAGCCTCGCGCCGCGCCTCGCGTTTTCTGCCTCAAGGCTATT
Organism: uncultured bacterium; assembly: GCA_963923405.1. Classification (GTDB taxonomy): domain Bacteria; phylum Bdellovibrionota_B; class Oligoflexia; order Oligoflexales; family RGVZ01; genus RGVZ01. The sequence continues at coordinate 4,258 of CAWUNT010000176.1, forward strand.
CCGTAACTTCAGGATCTTCAGCCTTGGCCGAACGAAGCGCGCATGGCCACAACCGCCAGCATCAGCCAACCAAAGATGAGCAGCGCCCCGCCGACCGGCGTGATGGCGCCAAGGCTGCGATTGCCCGTCAAAACGAGCGCGTAGAGAGTGCCCGAAAAAACCAGCGTTCCGGCAAGGAACGAATATCCGGATACTTGCAGCATCGACTGGTCGATCCGGCTGGCGAAAAGCCCCAACCCGACCAGTGCCACCGCGTGGTACATCTGGTAACGGGCAGCCGTCTCAAAAATCGCCAGCATGTCTGGCTCGACCCGCGTCTTCAGCGCATGCGCACCGAAGGCACCCGCCGCCACGCCAGTCATTCCCAGCAACGCGCCCATCGCGATCCAAGTTGTCCACAGCATCGTCATTCAGCCCTCGAATGGTTCCATGTGAATCAAGACATTGGCGACCCGCGGAATCTTTTTCCTGATCGCGCCTTTGACCTTGCCACTCAGGATGTGCGCGTCATGCAAAGTCAGCAACGGATTCGCCTGCACGTGCAAATCGACGTAGTAGTCCGGACCATGACGACGAACCGCCATCTTTTCCGTGGCCAAAACCCCGTCGACCGATTTCGCGGCCGCGTCGATTTCCGCGACGAGTTCCGTTGTCGGCATCCGGTCCATCAGGTCGTGGACCACGCCACGCAACAGGAACGCGCCGTTGGCGACAATGACGGCCGCGGCGACCAGGGCCGCCCAGTCGTCGGCCGATTCCCAGCCCTCTCCGCCCCATAACGCGACCGCGATCCCGATGAACGCCGCCGCGGACGTGATCGCGTCGCTGCGGTGATGCCAGGCGTCCGCCTCTACCGCGCCGCTGCCGGTCTCTTCACCGATATGAAGAACACGACGGAACAATACTTCCTTCACGACTATGACGAGAGGAATCACCGCCAAAGTGAATGGTTTCGGCATGAGGTGCGGGGTCAGGATTTCATGGATCGCCGCCACCGCGACGCCCAACCC
>CAWUNT010000177.1:0-5259 GCA_963923405.1 uncultured bacterium
TTTTCGGTGAATCGATGACGACGAATTCCCAGTCGTAATTTTGCCCGCTGGCGGTCGCAATACGACGTCCGACCCGGGTAACGATCTCGTTCAGCCTTGGATCACGTGAAATTTTTTCTTTCGCCAGCACCTCATGCCAGGCCTGCAAGCCGAGCTGCGACATCTGGGCATCTGATACCAGGTTCAACGCCTGCCGGTTAGTCACGGGCGTTGTCACGCAAGCGATAAAAATGCCAAACAACACAGCGGAGGCAGGCAAAACAAAACGTCGCATCGGTCACTTTCTCGCGACGCCCAGAGCGGCATCGAGGATTCTGGCTTGTTCAGCGACATGCGCCTTGGAAGATCCTTCGGCCGTCGTGCCGGAGCTCTTGCGGCCGACATATTCGAGCTTCGCGGACGTTCCGTAGATCTCTCCAACGAGATCCTGCAACAACGGACGCACAAAGTTCCAGGCCCCCATGTTCTGCGGCTCTTCCTGAACCCAGACGACTTGCTTGACGTCCTTGTAATTAGCCAGAACCTTGCGAACCGCGGCCTCAGGGAACGGCGCCAGCTGCTCAATGCGGATCAGCGGAACGCCAGCCGCCGCGCCCGTTGCTTTCGCACGGGCTTCAGCGAGCTCATAGAAGACCTTGCCCGTGCAGAGAACAAGACGAGACGCCTTGCGCGAGTCCGCGGGTTTCAAACCAGACTCATCAATGACTTCGCGGAACTCTCCGGAAGCAAATTCCTCAATGGTTGAGATCACCGCCGGATGACGCAACAAACTCTTCGGCGTCATCATCACCAGCGGCTTGCGGAACTTCCGGGCGAGTTGGCGACGCAACGCATGAAAATGCTGGGACGGCGTGGTCAAGTTAACCACTTGCATGTTCAAGTGCCCGCAAAGCTGCAGAAACCGTTCTGGACGGGCGCTGGAGTGTTCAGGCCCCTGACCTTCGTAACCGTGAGGCAACATCAGGACCAAGCCACTGGTTTGCTTCCACTTGGCTTCGGACGCGCTCAGGAACTGATCGATAATGATCTGGGCGCCATTGCAGAAATCCCCGAACTGAGCTTCCCAGATGACCAGGGAATCAGGGTCCGCGACCGAATACCCGAACTCAAAACCCATCACTCCAGCCTCACTGAGGGGGCTGTTGATGAGTTCCACCTCTGCCTCGTTCTTTGACAGGTTCACCAGCAAGTTCAGTGGATTTCCAGTGTCAACATCGTGGATCACACCGTGACGACTGCTGAACGTGCCGCGTTGACAATCCTGCCCGGACAACCGGACATGATGGCCATCCGTTGCCAGAGTGGCGAAAGCGAGCAACTCGCCCATGGCCCAGTCCACCGCGCCAGGGCCATCGAGCATTTTGCGCCGCGTCTCCAACAATCGAACGATCTTCGGATGAGGATTGAATCCGGCCGGCGCCGACGTCATCTTCGTCCCGATTTCGCGGATCGTCGCCGCAGGCACAGAAGTTTTGACCGGTTTCCAAAACTCGGCGTCATCCACCATTTCGTGATTTACGGACCTCGCCATCGACTCAGGCGGTATGGGATATGCTGATTTCGGCAGCTTGCCCGCCCGGACCGTCTCAAAGGCTGATTGCATCGCGGATTTGTAGCTTTCGCTCATCGCGTCGTAATCTGTTTGTTGCACCGCGCCTGAAGCCACCACTTCGGCAGCGTACTTGGTCAATACGGTCGGTTGCGCCGCAATTTTGCGATACAAAACGGGCTGCGTGAAAGCTGGTTCATCCGTTTCGTTGTGACCGTGACGGCGGTATCCTATCAAGTCGATAACGATGTCCTGCTTGAACTTCTGGCGGAACTCCACGGCCAACATGCCGCACCAGATCACGGCTTCGGGATCATCAGCATTCACATGCAGGACAGGAGCCCGGACGACCTTTGCGATACCGGACGCGTAGGTACAAGAACGCGCGTCCTTCGGATCGGTCGTGAACCCGACTTGATTGTTGGTGATGATATGGATCGTGCCGCCGGTCTTGTACGCATCAAGTTGCGACAAGTTGAGTGTCTCGACCACAACACCCTGGCCGATAAATGCGGCGTCTCCGTGAACCAGAACGGGAACAATGCGTGAAGCGTCGTTCCCTGCCACCATGCGTTGGCGCGCACGAACGAACCCTTCAACCACCGGGTTTACAATCTCGAGGTGACTCGGGTTCGGCGACAGGTACATCCGCACTTTCTTGCCGTCGACGGTCTGGACCTCTGACGCGAACCCCATGTGGTACTTGACGTCTCCGTCAATATCGTGAGCACGGAATTCCGTCCCCTCGAACTCCTTGAGCATGAGCTCCTTGCTCTTGCCCATGATGTTGACCAGGGTGTTCAAACGCCCCCGGTGGGCCATGCCAATCGCGATCTCATCAACACCGGCATTGGCGCTGTCCCGGATAATCACGTCCATCAAGGGGACGAACGAATCACAACCTTCCAGCGAAAAACGCTTCTGCCCTAGATACCGCGCCTGCAAGAATCGCTCGAAGCCCTCAGCCTCGATCAATTTCTGAAGGATCCTCTTGCGCACGGCCGGTGAGAATTGCGGCCGGTTGCGGCAGGTTTCCATCTTTTCCTGAAACCAACGGACGATCTCGATGTCGTCAATCTCACGGAATTCGGCGCCGATTCTTCCACAGTAGGTCGACACCATCAGTTCACGAATCGCGCCGAAAGTCATCGCGTCCGACCCCGGCAAATTGGCCGGGTGGAAAACCTCAGAGTCGCTCACGTGGTCAAGTCCATGCGCCTCCGGCTTCATGTCGACACGCAGGGCCGGCTTTTCAGTCAGAGGATTCAGGTCCGCAGACAGGTGCCCGAGTCGACGAAACGCGTTGATCCATGCCTCAACCTTGGCCTCGTCGTGTGAGCCTGTGCCGGCACCAGATGAAATTCCAGCGCCCGCCGCAAAGTCCACCCCCTCAAAGAACTTGCGCCAGCCCTCATCGACTGAAGCAGGATCTGCTTTGTATCTTGTGTACAGGTCTTCGATGTATGCCGCGTTCTCGCCGGTCGCGTAAGAAAACCGGCCCAGTCCGTCTTGTCCCAACGCCATGTCGATACCCTTCCGTCAGGTCAAATATGAATCGCGCGCTTTTCCACGTTCATGGCGGCTTCCTTGATGACTTCCGCCAGGGTAGGGTGCGCGTGCGACGAACGCGCCAGATCTTCCGCGCTTCCGCCGAACTCAAACGCGATCGCGGCCTCGGCGATCAGCTCCGAAGCATTCGGGCCGATGACATGAAATCCAACCAGGCGATCGGTCTTCGCGTCCGAGATGATCTTCACGAACCCATCGGTGTTGCCGAGGCATTTGGCGCGCCCGTTGGCAGCGAACGGAAACTGGCCCGTCTTGTACTCGATGCCTTTCGCCTTGCACTGTTCCTCGGTCATCCCCACCGAAGCCACTTCCGGCCAGGTGTAAACGACATTGGGAATTGCCTCGTAATTCACATGGCCATGCTGGCCAGCGATATTCTCGGCAGCAGCCATGCCTTCGTCCTCTGCCTTGTGCGCAAGCATCACACCATCGATGACATCACCGATGGCGTAAACTCCTTCGGCGGGAGTCCGCAGGTGCGAGTCAACCGGCACGCGACCATTCGCCTGCAAGGAAAGCCCGATCGTATCAAGCCCCAGCTTGAACGTGTTCGGACGCCGCCCCACGGCAACCAGGACCTTGTCCGCTTTGATTTCCTTTTTCTGTCCTTCGTGATCAAACGCGACCTTCACTTGCTTCCCTTCGACTTTCGTACCGGTCAGCTTCGCGTTGAGAAGGAATTCAAATCCCTGTTTGACGAGGATCTTCTGCATCGCCGCGGAAACCGCCCCGTCCATCGGAGGCAACACCCTGTCGGCAGCCTCGATCACTGTCACTTTCGCGCCGAGGCGCGCCCACACGCTACCCATCTCGAGACCAATCACTCCGGCACCGATCACAACGAGATGACCAGGCACCTTGTCGAGTGCCAGCGCGTCTGTTGAACTGATGACGAATTTGCCATCAAACGGCGCGATGGCCTTCAGCTCCACCGGCTCGCTGCCTGTTGCGATGATGACGTTCCTCGAAGAGTAAGTCTTGCTGCTGCCATCAGCCGCGTCCACAGCGACCATGCCTTTGCCGGCAAAACGTCCATGTCCCTGCAGCCATGTGACCTTGTTCTTCTTGAACAGGCCTTCGATGCCGCGCGTCAGACCTTTCACAATCTCATCCTTGCGCTTCATCATCTGCGGCAAATCAAGCGACACGCCCGTGACCTTGACTCCGTGTTCGGCAACCTTGTGCTGGACTTCGGAATACGCCTCACTCGACTGCAGAAGTGCTTTGCTCGGAATACAACCAACATTGAGGCATGTTCCACCGAGCGTGCCGCGCGATTCTACACACGCGGTCTTGAGCCCCAGCTGGGCAGCACGTATCGCCGCGACGTAGCCACCCGGGCCGCCACCGATCACGATAAGGTCAAATTGCGTGTTGTCACCTTCGGCTGCCATCGATCAAACTCCCAGAAGGATCCTCGCCGGATCCTCTACGCATTCTTTTACTTTCACCAGAAACTGCACGGCCTCGCGACCATCGACGATACGATGATCATAACTCAGGGCGACGTACATCATCGGGCGGATCACAATCTGGCCGTTCACGACCACCGGCCGCTCCTGAATTTTGTGCATGCCGAGAATTCCGCTCTGAGGCGGATTCAGGATCGGCGTCGACATCAAAGATCCGAAGACACCGCCGTTCGAGACTGTGAACGTCCCGCCCGTGAGCTCATCAACTGTGATCTTTCCATCGCGGGCACGCTTTGCGTAAGCCCCGATTGCGGCTTCTGTCTCGGCAAGCGAGAGGTGATCCGCATTGCGAACGACCGGAACCACGAGGCCACGATCACCGGACACAGCGACCCCGATGTCGTAGTAGTCGTGATAAACGATCTCGTTGCCTTCGATCCAACCATTGATCGCGGGGAACGCCTTCAGAGCCTCAATTACGGATTTCACGAAAATACCCATGAATCCAAGCGAGACGCCGTATTTTTCCTTGAAGGCGTCCTTGTACTGACTGCGCAGGGACATCACGGCACTCATGTCAATTTCGTTGAACGTCGTCAGGATTGCGGCAGTGGACTGGGCTTCAACCAGTCGTTCCGCTATGCGGCGACGCAACATGCTCATCGGCTCGCGACGTTCCGTGCGCGTGCCAAGCGGGCGCGGCGCCCTGCCGCCAGGCAGACTGCCCGG
>CAWUNT010000178.1:0-5259 GCA_963923405.1 uncultured bacterium
ACTCGGTGATCGGAGCCGGCAATCAAGTTGTCAGGATGTCTTTTCCCGCGATCCTCTACCGCCCGCGCGGTTTCGGGGCGACTGGTTTCGAGGTTGGCCAGAAGTGGTATCCCGCTTCGGTTGGCGCCGACATGGACGCTATCGGCGCCCAGTGCCTTGAGGACAAGAAGGCACGCATCATCGCCAAAGGAATCACCCGGGCCGTGGTCAAGGGCGCTCTGGTCGAGGAAACCCGGCGCAATTTCGGAGACGGCGCCGCGCTCCTCGCCAATATCGTCACGGCCGCGACCGAGACGGCGGACACCCGCGGATGGACTTTGCTGCCAGGCAGGTTCCTGGTCAGCCGCGCGTGGCTGCCGCCGGGCAAGCACATCATCAACGTGAAATCCTCAGGCCGTGAATTCCCGATGGAAATAGAACTTCGCCCGGGTGAGGTGAAACTCATCCGGGCGACTGACGCTCGTAAAACTCAAACGCAGGCTGAAATCAAAACTTCGCCCACTCCGGTGACCACGACTGGTTCGTGACGGTGTTGCGCAGGCCAGCGACGCCACGGACTGAAGCGATGCGACGCTCCGCGAACAAATCCGACGCCTTGCCCGTCGGGATTCCACGCTTGTCGGCGTCCGCGAACACCGAGGTCAGGGTGTTGTAGATGTTGCCTGCTTGCTTGCGCGCGACTTCGGCATTGTATCCGATCAGTTCGTTGTAGACGTTGATCAGGCCGCCCGCGTTGATCACGTAGTCCGGCGCGTAGAGGATGTTGCGCTCGACGAGCGCCGTTCCGTGACGTTCTTCTTTCAGCTGGTTGTTGGCGCCACCAGCGACAATCTTGGCCTTCAGCATCGGGATGGTCTCGTCGTTCAGGATCGCTCCCAACGCGCACGGCGCGAACACATCGACATCCGCGCTGTAAATGTCCGTATCACGCACGGCGGTCGCGCCGAATTCCTTGACCGCGTACTCGACCTTGGACGGATCCACATCCGTCACGACCAACTTGACGAGATCCTTCGCCAGGTAACCACACAGGTACTTGCCGACGGCCCCGACACCCTGGACCGCGATCCGCATGCCGTGCAGGCTGTCCTTGCCAAGACGGTGTTTTACAGCGGCGCGAATGCCAGAGTAAACGCCCCAGGCGGTCACCGGCGACGGGTCACCCGATCCACCCGGACGGGATGAGATACCGGTGACAAAACGGGTCTCCGCCGCCACCTGTTCCATGTCGTTGACGTTGATGTTGACGTCCTCGGCGGTGATGTAACGGCCACCAAGGGAATTCACAAACCGGCCGAAAGCCCGGAACAGGGCCTCTGACTTGATCTTTTTCGCGTCGCCAATGATGACGGCCTTGCCGCCGCCCAGATTGAGCCCGGCGCAAGCTGCCTTGTAGGTCATGCCGCGGGAGAGGCGAAGGACGTCAACAAGCGCGTCCTCGTCGCTGGCGTAGTCCCACATGCGGGTACCGCCCAGGGCAGGCCCCAGAGTCGTGTCGTGGATACCGATGATGGCCTTCAGCCCGGTTGCCTTGTCATGGCAGAAGACAACCTGTTCGTGGCCCATTGACTCAACCAGCCCAAAAATCCCGGAATTGTGCGAACCTGACGACGACGCTGCCATAAGGGGCTTCTCCACTCGGAATAACTGAATCCTGACGATCTAAGACCCGGAAGTTAGCTGGATTACAGAACTTTTTCAACCTCATCCAAGCGCTTCGTTCTAATTGAAATTCATACAATCCTTGATTCAATTCTTGAAGTCCGATAGAAACGGGCCGTCATGAGCCGTGATGCCCTTTCCACAACCAAAGACTCCTTCGACGTCATTGTCGCCGGTGGCGGCCACGCGGGCTGTGAGGCCGCGCTGGCGGCCGCGCGCCTCGGCTGCCGGACGCTGCTCGTCACGCAAAATGTCGAGCGCATCGCGGCGATGAGCTGCAATCCCGCCGTGGGCGGTACCGCCAAGGGACATCTGGTCAAGGAAATCGACGCCTTGGGCGGCGAAATGGGCAAGGCCATCGACGCCACCGGCATCCAGTTCCGGGTCCTGAACCGCAAAAAAGGCCCAGCCATCTGGTCCTCGCGCGCCCAAGCCGACATGGACCTTTACCGTCGCCACATGAAGCACGTCCTCGAGAACACCCCGAACCTGTCCATCCGGCAGGACACGGTCGAAGGCCTCCTGATCGACAGCAGCGGTCCTGTGCCCCGGGTCGCCGGCGTTGAAACGCGGACTTTCGGTCGGTTCGAGGCGGACGCCGTCGTCATCACGACCGGCACGTTCCTGAATGGCCTGATCCATATCGGCAAGAGCAAAACCCCGGCCGGACGGGCGGGCGACGCGCCATCGATCGGCCTTGCGAATTTCCTGCGCGACGCGGGTTTCCGGGTGGGGCGCCTCAAAACAGGGACGACCCCGCGCCTCGACGCGCGGACGATTGACTGGGCGAGTCTTGAGGCCCAACACTCCGACGACGACATCATCCCTTTCAGTTTCAGCAACGAACGCATCACGCAACGCCTGATCCCGTGCTACCTGACGCATACCAACGAACGCACGCACGCGGTCATCCAGAAATTCATGAGCGAGTCGCCCCTTTACAGCGGCGAGATCACCGGCATCGGCCCGCGTTACTGCCCCAGCATCGAGGACAAGGTCGTGAAGTTCCGCGACCGCACGTCGCACCACGTCTTCCTCGAACCGCAAGGCTATGACACTTGCGAGGTCTATCCGAACGGCCTCTCGACCTCGATGCCTCTTCACGTCCAGCTGGAATTTGTCCGCACCGTGCCGGGACTCGAGCGCGCGGAAATCATCCGGCCGGGATACGCGATCGAGTATGACTTCGTCGATCCGACCGAATTGTTCTCCTCACTGGAAACAAAAAAATGCGCGGGCCTGTTCCTCGCCGGCCAGATCAACGGAACCACTGGATACGAAGAGGCTGCCGCGCAGGGACTCATGGCCGGCATCAACGCCGCCCGCAAGAGTCGCGGCGACGATCCTTTCATCCTCGGCCGCACGCAGGCGTATATCGGCGTGATGATCGACGACCTTGTCACGAAGGGCACACAGGAACCCTACCGCGTCTTCACGTCGCGCGCGGAACACCGCCTGCACCTGCGCGAGGACAACGCCGACACGCGCCTGACGGACCTCGGCCGTGGCATCGGCCTCGTCAACCACGATGACTACGCACGGTTCACGGGGCGCCAGAAAGACCTGCGGGAAGCCATGCAGTTCATCCGCAGCGCGACGTTTGGCGACTGCGGTATCTCTGAGAGCCTTTACGACGCCAAGGACAACCGGGGCACGAAACTCGAATGCCTGCTGAAACGCCCTGAAGTGACCGTGGACGACGTGCTGGTCACGGTCCCGGCCCTGGAACGGTTCCCGAAGGCCATCCGCCGCCGGGCCACCATCGAGATCAAGTACGAGGGCTACATCGCCCGCGAAGCCCGCCTGATGCAGGACACGGCCGATCTGGACCGCACGGCGATCCCCCGGGACCTTGACTACGCAAGCCTTCCGGGACTCAGTCGCGAGGTGGTCGAGAAACTGCGCCGCGTCCAGCCGGAAACCCTTGGCCAGGCCTCGCGCATCAGCGGCGTCACGGCTGCCGCCATTCAGATCCTCCATTACCACTTGCGCGCTTGACGGCCCTCCCCCATAGTCTTTGTGACTAATCTTTCTTGGGGAACCAGAATGCAGCGGCGTATCGATGTCGATGACGGCTATGTCGAACTCGTGGAACACATGGGCGCTGGCGACCTCGCGGTGGTGAACGCCGCGCGTGTCTCGTTCGGCAAACGCAAGACCCAGATGGACGACGGCGACGTCAAGCTCATCCGCTACCTGGCGGATCACAAACACATGAGTCCCTTCCGCCACCTGCAAATGACCTTCGTCATCCACACGTCAGAAGTCGTGTGCCGCCAACTTTACAAGCATCAAGTCGGTTGCGCCTTCAGCAGCGGCGAGTTCCGCGAGGCCGCCACGGTGTGGAACGAGATCTCGGGGCGCTATGTTGAATTCCCGAACGAGTTCCACGAGATCACGAAATTCCGCAAGCAGCACAAGTCGAACAAGCAGGCCTCGATCGCCGACTCGCTCGTCGATGACAACCAGAAGGCCCGCGAGGTTTACGACCGCAGCATCCGTGAATCCTACAAGGCCTACGAGGAACTCCTCGCCCTCGGCGTCTGCAAGGAGCAGGCACGGTTTGTCCTGCCCGTCGGATTCATGAACACCTTGACCTGGACGGCGTCCCTCGAGGCCGTGGTCAATTTCATCAAGTTGCGCGACCACGACGGCGCCCAGTTGGAAATCCGCAAACTGGCTCAGGCGATCCATGAACTGGTCAAACCTTTGGCACCCGTGTCCGTCGCCGCACTTTTGGGAGATGTTGTGGCATAATTGGGTCAAGAGGTGTCTTGACCGTGTCCCACCGCGTAACCCTTGCGAGACTTATCGCTTACGACACGTTCGTAAGAGTGATGGGATTTCACGACCCCAAGGCGGGGCACCACCACAACGCCAAGGAACGTCCAGAGGACGTTTTGGAGGCCGCCTACGGACCGGGTGGCGCTGGTGAGAGTCTAAAACGCATCGACCGCAATCTGGTCAAAGAGATCCTCTACGGCGGTCTGCGCTGGTACTCAAAGATATACTGGATCCTGCAAAATACCTCTTCGCGCAACCTTGATGACACCAGCCCCGAAGTGCGCGCGGCCCTGGTCCTTGGCACCTACCAGATTTTCTACATGGACCGCGTCCCCGAACGCGCGGCCGTCAACGAGAGTGTCGAATACGTACGCAGCAAAGGCCAGGCCAACGCCGTTCCATTCGTCAACGGCATCCTGCGCCAGATCGCGCGCCGCGCGGAATATTTCGCGAAGCCCGACAAGACGCGCCAGCCAGTGGACTACCTCGCCTTGCAATTCGCATTTCCGCGCTGGATGGTCGAACGGTGGATCAAGCAATTCCGCGCCGACCGCCTTGAGACCATGTTGCCCGCGATGAACCAGCCACCGCCTTACACGATTCGCGTCAATTCCATGAAGACGCCGCTGAATGAATCGCACGTGTTCCAGCAAGAACTCCTGAAGCAGGAAAAAACCCACTCCGACCGCTGCCACCTGCGTGGCGCGCTGCACTGCAAGGAAGCCCCCGACACTGGACCGGAAAGTTTGTTCGCGGCGGGGTGGTACACGATCCAGGACGAGGCCTCGCAGCTCATTGCGCACCTCGTCGACC
>CAWUNT010000179.1:0-5258 GCA_963923405.1 uncultured bacterium
TCGCCAGATCACGCGCCCGCAATCCAAACGAGATGATCCCCGGGACATTTTCCGTACCTGGGCGGCGCGCCCTCTCCTGACCACCACCCAGCATCAGGGCCTGTAGTTTCGAACCTGCCTTCAGGAAAAGGGCGCCACATCCTTTGAACGCTCCGATCTTGTGACCGGAGAACGCTGCCGAATCGATCTTCGTACGCGCAAAAAACGAGATGTCGACCTTGCCGAGCCCCTGGACCGCGTCCGTGTGAAAATGGATCAGCGGGTTCCGCTCCTTGACCGCGCCCGCCAGTTCCGCGACCGGATTGATCGCCCCGGTCTCGTTATTGACCATCATCACGCAAACGAGGACCGTGTCACGGTTGATCAGCCTGATCACGTCGTCGCGCGAAATCCTGCCATCGCGATCCACTGGCGCGACCGACAAGGCGATGCGCCCGCGTTCCGCCAGGACCTGCGCCACCTCGATGACCGAAGAGTGCTCCGTGGCGCCAATGATCACGTGTGGCTTGCCGGCGCCATCGGCTTGTTTTCCCGCGACACCCTGGATCACCAGGTTGTTCGCCTCCGTGGCGCCAGAAGTGAAAATGATTTCCTGGGCACGGCATCCGACGAGGTTGGCAACGCGCGAACGCGCCTCCTCGACGGCCACTTTCGCGCGCCGCCCCGTCGCATGCTGCGATGACGGATTGCCGTCGAATTCGCGCAAGGCGGCAACAACGGCGTCCAGGTGCGCGTCATCGAGAGGCACCGTCGAGTTGTAGTCGGCGTATATGCTGGTATGTTTGCTGCTGACTGTCATTTCACTTCTGTGGATTCAGGACCTCGCCCAGGACGCGGCGGCGCGCGGCACGCAACTGGGAACTCTTGTAACGTCCGTGCGCGGCGGCTCCCTGACTGTTCTGCGTATACGACGTCTGGTCCATAATTTGAATCTCGAAAGGGAAAAAAGCGCACATGTCGAGTTCCCGGTCCATTCCATGCCAACCCTTGATTGCCGCGGTCAGTTCCTTCAGGGCCTTGGAGGCCGGGGACCGGCCCAGGGTCCGGGACGCCTCCTCGAAGCGGTTCAACCAGGCGAAGGCCGGGTTCATTCCGCGGATGAGCTGGCGTCCGGTCAACTGGATTGACCGGTAGGTCGCGGCCGAGTGCGGGTTGTCCACTTCTTCCGCCGGGGGAGGGATGTTGAGTGCTGCCATGCGTTTCTGGAACTGCGCCGGCGTGATCTTGTCGCTCAGCAGCAGCCCGCGAAGGTTATCGAGTTCAGCCCGGAAACGGTCCACGTTGAGCAGGCTGTTCCGGGCCCGGGCCGGAATGCAATTCGGGTAACTCATGATGCCCAGATCCGTAAGCATCCGGATGAGCAGCAGCGAATCAGCCTGGTTCACGGTGACCATGCGAACACCCACGAGGTCGTAGATGGTCTCAGCCACATTCGCGCGCTTGTGAAGCAGCTTCAACAAAATCGACTGGCGCGACTTGGCGGCTTTCCAGTCGAACTTCACAAGCGGCACGATGAGGTCGCCATGCCCGAACCCCGTAACCACGCCGGCGGCGTCACGCTGCAAGTATTCCTCGAATCGGCTTTTGATTTGTTCGCGCGCCGCGTCCACATTCACATAACGATACGAACCCTCGATATGCGCGATGGAATGCGCGACCCGAAGTACCGCGCACGACCAGGCGCGTCGCAACCGGTGGGGTTCCTCATGTTGTCCGGCCCAAACCAGGAGCCATCGCGGATCATCGCAAGCCATGATTTCAGCGGGCGGACGGACTCCATTACGCCACTCACGCGGCATCAATTCCCGCTCGATGAAAGCCAGTGACTCGATGATCACCGCATGCATCAACCGCGCGTCACCGGGGTGGTCGGGGTTGTACCCGTAAGACACCAGGAATCGTGTGGCTTCCTCCATGGTGCGGATGTAGGTCGACGGCGTATCGATGGAGGATTCGCCGCCGATCAACACGTCCATGACGGGCCAACGGAACTGCCAGTGCGTTGCGATTTGCTTTTTCGCGTCCATGCTACAATCAAGTTTAAGGGAACAAACGGTCGGGACCAAACATGCGCGAAAAATATCATATGCCCATGAAATCAATGAGTTTTTTCACTACACGCCATACGCTTTTGCTGGTGACCGGCCTCTGTGTCGCCTCCCTGTTGACGCCAGCCGGGACACCACCCGTGCATGCGAGTGACGCCCCGAAAAAAGACGAGCATGCCCCGGCCGGCCATGAGGCCAGCAAGGAATCCGGCAAGGACGCGGGCAAAAAGGGCGCGGGGAAAAAAGGCGGCAAGCACGAGGAAGAGAAACCCGCGGAAACAAAATCGAAGATGGAGCTCACCGACGGATACGTCCACGAGTGGATTCCGTTCCCGCCATTCAACGCGATCGCCCTGCCCGGTGGCGACAAGTTCTCGTACAAACCGGTGCGCGGCGAGATGACCGTCGTGTTCCTCGTGGCGACCTGGTGCGCCCCGTGCGTGAAAATGATGCCGGATATCCTGCGCATGCAGGCGCGGACCGCGCGACTCCCCGTCCGCTACATCAACATTTTCACCCATGACACAAAACAGGACGCGACGGGATTCATGAAGGAGCACGGCATGAAATCCGGAGTCCTCGCGACGCACGAGGTTCTGGCGACATTCAAGAATCCGGAATTGCCGGCGATCTATGTCGGTGACCGCAACTCGTTCATGATGATGCGTTATCTAAAAGCCTCTCCCCGGGACCTCGCGGAAGTCGAGGAATCCGTGAAGTACATGACGGCCATTTGACCCCGTCAATGCGGTTTGGGAGTCGGCGAAGGCTCCGGGGTCGGCTCTTCTTTCTTTGGAGGCGGGACTTTCTCCGCCCTGAATGCTTTATTGCCCATGCAGTTGAGAGGCAGATACAGATACGCGTAACGATCCGCGCCATGACACTCAATGAGTCCACCTTCCGGAAACTCAGGCCCTGACGTCTCATATGTATAACGACACTCGCCCACCATCCCAGGCGTGACCGCGCCATCCGGCATGAAATTCGCCGCGTTCATCGTGAAAGTCCCGAACCGCGAGATCTTCCATGTGAAATCAGTCGGCTGGAATGGTCCCTTTGGTTTCGGGGTCGGCGTCGGGACCAGCTTCGATCCTTTTTTCGGCGCTTTTGCTTTCTTCGCGCCGTGCCCGTCGCCTTCATCAGGTTTCGGGGTCGGCACAGGCCGCCCTTCGGCTTTCGCTTTCTCGGCCTCCGCCTTTGCCTTCGCCTCGGCTTTGCGCGCCTCGCGCTCCTCGCGCAATTTACTGCGGCGGTGCGTCTCGCGATAACCAAACCCGTCTTTCGAAAGTGGCTGGTCACCCGTGTCCAGATAAACTTCCGGTCCCGAATCCACCATGTAATCCTTCGGAGGAAAACGGATGAACCAACGTTCTCCGTTGAACAGGCTCACGAAAACCCGCCGTCCCATCTCTTCATCACGGGTTGCCTCGCAGCCGCGAATGTAAACCGGCGTCGGCTCCGCCGGAATCTTCACGTTGTACGGTACAACAAACGCGATCCGGTGGGGCAACCGCCAGGAAATACGGGTTCCCTGGTCGTGCTTGTCGGCACGGACCAGCCACGAGAGTTCCGAGTACTCATCCATCTCGCCGAGACGGAACGGGACATCCTGCTCCTTGCAAACTTTGACAGGCGGGCGCATGGCCGCCGGATCCGACTCCTGGGTCAGGCGTTCAATCCGGAAGCAACTTCCTTTCGGCGGCGATACCCGGATGTACCCGCCAAGCCTGTCGGGCGGAACATCAGTCCCGGCGATGATTTTCTGCTGTTCTGGCGGGGGCTCAAGCTTTACTTCCTCGAACGGCGACGGCGAGAAGAAAGGAGCCAGGGCGGCGACCCGGTCCGATTCACCCATGGATCCGAAACCCTTCGGAATCGCCGGCGCCCCGGCACGCGAAGTCGCCGGCGCGATCATCACCCACAGCGCGATGACAACAAATTCCCGGTTGAAGAGGCCGCCCCGCAAATCAAGGCTCCTGGTCAATCATGAAGATGTCTGTCGTGCGTGCCACCGTATAGAAAATCCGCTTTGCCGCCTTGTCCCATTGTGGCCAACGCTCGTCGGAATAAGCCGTGTTCGTAATGAAGCGCTTGTCGCGCGGGTCCGCCACTTTCAGGTCATAACCCGAAATTTTGTTACCGCTCATGCGCGCCCCGGCGTACAGCAACTCGCCTTTTTCAGGGTGCCATGCAGGATCCCGGCCGCGATCAACCAACTCCGGTGGCGCCCCATCGACGCTGCGATACACGTATCCCTCGACGGTCGCCCATGCCACCGCGGAACCATCGGGACTCATCGAGAATGACTCAAGCGCGGACCCGTCATCCTCAAGCCTTGTCATTTTTCCGGGATCGCCCCCCTTCGCCGCGCCCGGTTCGAACCACAGGATTCCGCCCGCGGTCGCCACGTATTTTCCCTTCCCGTTTTGTCGATGCGCGATCTGCCACTTCGCGAGACGGTCGTCGGGAAAAGCAAGTTTCACTGTCGTCAATCCACTTGGCGTGAACACATAAGCGCCGAGCGCGCGCGCGTCCATCGTCGGATATCCCGTCGCCGAGTCCAGCCTGCGCACCGTCTTGCTGGCCGCAAGCGCCGCGTCGAAAATCTCGATGTTTGTCGCTGTCGTTTTCGAACTGGCTTTCGTGTCCAGGTAAATCAAACGGAATCCATCAGGAGCCCAGGTGTAGGCTGGTCCTGCCGGCACCATTCCCACGCGGTGCACACTGGAATCCTTCAAATCGAGCACCTTCAGGACTTCACCCTGCCGGAACGCCAGAAAACGCCCTTTCGGGTCCAGGCGCAGCATCTCAGGGGCGTCGCCCAACCGCAAAACAGCCTGCGGACCTTTTTCAGGCGGAACCGGCACGGCCGAGAGGGCGTGGGATTCCACCAAAAAAAAGGCAAATAATAAAATAAATCCGGTAACTTGCATAACAAATCCACCAACCATGCCGGGGCTTCAAGATTTGGCCGAAATGTTCCGTAATATTAGTATTGAGGAAAGCCGCCTCGGAGGGAACCCATGTCCGGACAAAACTTGAGAAAATCCTTCACCGGAGCCCTCAGCGCCCCGGTCATCCTGGCCCTGACTTTCGGGTTCTTGACGACCCTTGTGCCCACAGAATCCGCGTGGGCCAAAGGCCGCGAGAAATTCATCACGCGCGAGGCCCTGTCTCTTATACACATCTCCGAGCCCACGAGACGCTACG
>CAWUNT010000180.1:0-5245 GCA_963923405.1 uncultured bacterium
AACCAAAGGAACGGTGGATTCCCCGCGCAGGGAGTCGACCCAGTCGAGAACGGCGTCGCGGACCCCCTCAAGGGCCACCGGATGATTCGTATTCAGGCAAGCGTAAAGAACCTTCGACTCGATCTTTGGCAACAAGCCGAACGTGCTTTCGATACCCTGGGGCCCATCGAAGCGCTCCGCCCCCGCGGTGACACAACCGGGCAACTGCGCGATCAGCGCGTGAACCAAAAGAGCGATCCTCGTTGTCCGCATCGGATACCCTGAATTCGAGCAACTGAACCGTCTGACCCCGATGCCAATTCTACCCCAAAAAATGATAAAATGTTGGGACAAACACGGCACCAGCGAGGAGTCCCAGTCATGCCCAGCAAACGCTCCGCCAATCCGGGTCGCAAGAGTCACAGCCTGCGTCTGATCCCTCTTGTCTCTGCCGCGACACTGATTGCCACGACATCCCTGACTTCGTGCAAGACCACTGGACGCCATGGCAACGCGGCGGGCCTTCGTGCCGCGAGCCTGCCCGCTGATCAACTCGATTTCCCGACTGTGAAGCAACTGTCCGCGGCACGCACGCGCGCGCTCGCGGCCGTCAGCAACGCGGGCGGCAAGGAACCTCAACTCGGCACGATCAACATGTACCCATCCGGGGAACCGGCCTGTCCAAAGTTTGTCACGGTCGAGATCGGGATCTCCTATGACTCAGGGACCAAGGAAGACAGTTCACGGGCCGCGGGCTTTTACCTGAAGCCGGATCCGGAGAATCGCTGTGCCTCCAAGGACGAACTGGTCATGAACGCGGGTCGTGCCATCGACGCGTTTCTGGGAACCCGTCCCATTGATGACGTGGGAACACTGGAATCCATGGTCAAGCTGGACCCGAAGGAATTCCTGAAAGTGGCGTCACGGAGCGTCAGGCTTCAAGACTCAAAAGCATGGAATGTCTTCATCAAGACATTGCTCAATCCCGCCACGATGGACAGCGTCCAATACGTTGTGGAAATGCAGTGTCTCGATGACTCCATCGGCGACGCCTACTTCAAGGCCGCGGACGGTTCCCGCATCCAGCGCGGGGAAGAACCCGAAGAGGGCCCGGTTTGCCCGGTGGTGGCCCGCGCTCCGGGTGATCGTTGATGACGCGCTTCGTCCTGGCCATCCTCGCGGTGACGTACATGATTGGCGCGACGAGCTGGAGCATGCCAGACGGTTTCCCGCTGAAGAACG
Organism: uncultured bacterium; assembly: GCA_963923405.1. Taxonomy (GTDB): domain Bacteria; phylum Bdellovibrionota_B; class Oligoflexia; order Oligoflexales; family RGVZ01; genus RGVZ01. The sequence goes on from CAWUNT010000180.1 coordinate 1,222, forward strand.
TGATTGACGCGAGATTCCGTCCGCTCTTCCAGTGGAGTGGCCTTTGGCAGGGCTGGGACATGTTCGCGCCACAGCCGCGCGATGAGGACATCTTCGTGAGCGCTGAAATCAGGTTCACGGACGGAACCACCGAAACCAGGAAATTGACGCGAATGATCGAGATGCCTTACATCGAGCGCTATCGCAAGGAACGGTGGCGCAAGTTTTTCAACGACAACTTGCGCCTCGACTCGAACAAGGCGATGTGGGAACCAGGTGCCGCGTGGATCGCGCGCGACGCCGCGGCCAGCACCGGCCGGGTTGTCGAGCGCGTCGACCTCGCCCGCCATTGGCGCAAATCACTCCTGCCGCATGATCCGGGAGACGTGATGAATGACCAGCGGCCGTACAACCGGTTCGTGTTCCATACATTCGACGCGCGGAAGGCACAAAAATGACGCTGCGCCAGGTTTGCCAGACCTTTTGGCTGTGGTTGACCGGGCCCGTAAACCCGCTCCCCCTCGCGCTGTTCAGGATTCTTTTCGGGATCATCCTGGTCCTGAACGGGATCCTTCTTTATGACGACCTCGACATGTGGTTCGCGACCGGCGGAATTTTCCCGCTGTCGTCCGCCCGCTCCATGATCGGATCCAACCGGCTCAACGTTTTCCTCTGGCTGGGCGACAGTCCGCAGATCGTCGCCGTCGTATACTGGGCCTACATGCTCGCCAGCGTGCTGCTGACCATTGGACTTTTCTCCCAGCGAATGTCCCTGGTCGTGTTCATCGCGTTGGCCAGTTTCTCGCATCGAAACATCTACATCCTCCACAGCGGGGACACATTCCTGCGCGTCATGAGTTTCCTCATGATCTTCGCGCCGTCGGGGGCCGCCCTCTCAATCGAAAGCAAAATCCGCGGTTATCCACTCAAATCCATCAATCCGGCGGCATTAAGGGCCATGCAATTCCAGGTCTGCGTCCTGTATGCCGCCGCGGTCGTATTCAAACTCAAGGGCGCGGCATGGCTCAATGGCAGTGCCGTCTATATCGTGCAGCAGTTGACTGAGTTCCAGCATTTTCCCGTGCCTGGGTTCATGCGCACGCCATTCATGAGCAAAGTGCAGACCTGGGGCACACTGGTCATCGAAGGCGCGTTCCCGATTCTGGTCTGGTTCCGCGACTCCCGGCTTCCAGTTATCGCCGGTCTGGTGATCCTGCATCTTGGCATCGAGTACTCAATGAATATCCAGCTCTTCGAATGGACGCTCATGTCGTCGATGGCACTTTTCCTGACACCGTCTGAAGTCCGGAGGATCCTGTGGGCAAACCAGTCTGCGCGTTGATCACCGGCGCGTCGTCCGGAATTGGCGAGTCTTTCGCGCGCGTCATGGCGGCGGAGGGCATCAATCTTGTCCTGATGGCGCGGCGTGCCGATCGACTCGAGGCCCTGCGCCGTGAACTCGAACCCACCCACCGCGTCAAGGTCGCCGTTGTGCCTTGCGACATCCGCACCGCGGAATCACGCTCGAGTGGCTGGGACCACGCGCGCAAGGCTGCCGCTGACAGCGGACTTGAGATTGACTGCCTGATCAACAACGCCGGCCTTGGCGAGTCCAGCTGGTTTGTCAAACAAGACTGGTCACGCAAGGCAGAGATGATTGACGTCAACATCTCCGCGCTGACCCATTTCGCAAGCCTCGCCTTGCCATCGATGACCGCGGCCGACAGAGGCTGGATCTGCAATGTCTCCTCGACTGCCGGGTTCATGCCCGGTCCGAAGATGGCGGTTTATTACGCGACAAAGGCCTACGTTACATCACTCTCCGAGGCCCTTTCATACGAAGTCCGCCATTCCAACGTCCGGATCAGCGCGCTTTGCCCCGGGCCGGTCAAGACCGGGTTCGCCCCGGCGGCGAAAATGGAGTCATCGCGTCTTTTCCAGCTCATCAAACCGATGACCAGTGAGAAAGTCGCAAGGATTGGTTATGACGCCATGCTTCGTGGGCAACCGGTTGTCATTGACTCATGGTTGCTGGCCGGCGCCACTCTCATGAACCGGTTTTTCCCGCGGGCAATGATCCTCAAGACGACGGCTTTCCTGAACGGCGCGGGCGGGAGGCGCAAATGATCCGCAACAACCTCGTCACCAGGAAACTTCTTGTGACCGCGACTTGCGCGGCCAGCCTCGTCGCCGGCTGCAAGTCCCGCGCGCCTGGAGCCACCACACGGAGCGCGGACCAGCCGGCGCAAGCCTTCGCGACTCAAGCCCCCTATGAGACCGTGAACAGGACACCGCAGCTTTCTGTTTACGGGAATCAATTCTCTTTTTACTGGGGACTCTGGCGGGGACTCTCGTCCGAAGAGGAACAATTCCTGATAAATTCCCCGAGCCACCAGGCGTCCCTTGTGTCGCGACGCGCCGTCGTCTGGGAACTCAACGACTGCCAGTCGGGATCGCTGCTTCACCGCGACCACGAGGAATTCTGGTACCTTGATGAGCTGCAACTGGAAAATGGCGCGCTGCGGCCACTACGGGAAGCGACCCGTCCAGGTTGGCGCTACTTCAGCATGGGATCGTTCGACTCAACCGTGGCGCGAGGCGCGTGGGGATTTCCGGAAATCACACAGAGATCCGGGGAGTCGAACCGCGAGTTCCGTGAACGTTACGCCATGGAACGCCAGGCCTGGACACAAAACCAGTCACGCAAAGGCCAACGCGGCAAAGTGATGCTTCAGTCCGAGCACAAATTCTTCCCGGTCGAGCCATCCACCATTCGCCCCTCTTTTGTCTCATTTTTTGACTACCGCGCCGACGACGCGAACCTGCTCGACGGCGTTTACGCGCGTTACAATCCGACATGGTGGCCTGTTTTTTATGATGAGCGCGCGCACAAACCCCACAACATCGAGGTCCCGGCAATCTGGCGCGAGACGGAAACCTCTGTCAAAGGCCGCGTTTTCAACGCACGCCTCGTCTGGAACTGGTGTGATGGCGGGGACAAGCCAGTCGCCACTTTCGAGGTATTGCCCGGTGATTTGCCGCCCCCCGGCCCCAATCGTCCTGGCCGGACAGACTCCGGCAACACAGGCCTGCCCGTCGCTGACTGGATTCCGTGACGCGTCTCGCGAAACAGGCGCGACTCAAAGAAATTGCTGGTACCAGTGATAGTTGCCGTAGGCATCCATCGCGCTGCCAACGCCGATGAACCTGAACTCGCGCGAATTCATCCGTCGATTGGCCTCGACGTCATATTTCCAGATCCCGAGAGCCTGATCCGCGGAAAAAGGGCCTGGCGGCGAACAGCAAGCGTTTTCCGAAACGCCGTACGCGCTATGGTCATTGGATATCATGCGTGACGCGACACTCTGGGCCCAGCTGCGGGCAAGAACCATCAACTGACCCGACACGATCAAAGGAGGCAGTCCCGCGGTCGCTCGCAGCTCGTTCGTCCGGCGGACCAATTCGCGTTCGGCGTCCGTCAGGTTGAATTTCTCAGGATTTGGCACCCACGCGTCGGAATCGCTTGAGTCAGGTTGCTCCAGTCCGCGCCCATTTCCGGACCCGACAAGAAACTCCCGCAGCTGGCCATTGCCCAGCGCCCCCGGATCCCCGCCATTGCATAGCGCGGGCGCATTCGCCGTCGCCGTCAAAACGGGCCCAGCCGCACTCCCGATCGTCTGAAATTCCGGGCAAACGATTCCGCCGCCGGCCATCCTGACGAACACTGTCACATGCTTTGTCGATCCAAGGTCAAAATCAGCAAGGCTCGCGAAAATCATTCCCTCGCCACCAGTCGAGACAAGGCGCGCGGGAACAAACGCCACGTCACGGTGCGCGCAACGGTCCATTTCATCGGGGCAGAAAGCGACCACGGCCGCCTTGTCGCGAATCGCCGCGCGCAGGATCGACTTGCCTTCAGTGCCGCTTGAATCACCGGCAACAAGTCCGACGCCCTGGCTGCTCGCCAACCATGTCCCCGATTTCGAACTCGCCCGAGTCGAGGCCTTGTTTTTGCAAGAAACGAACACGAGCGCGGCACAAACCA
>CAWUNT010000181.1:0-5210 GCA_963923405.1 uncultured bacterium
CCGTTCGGCGTTCCTCGGGCGACAACTTCAGGAGGATGCGTCCGCGGATCTCATCGGGAAGGTCCTCAAGGAGTTTCGTCCGGTCATCAGCCTCCATCTCATTCAGGAGATTAGTGACAACGTTGTCCGGTAGATCCTCGAGAAGGCGTTCCTGCACGTCAAAGCTGAGATACGTAAAAATCTCGGCGCGGCGGCGCTTTGGCAGCAAGCGAAACAAGACAATGACTTCCGCGGATGACAGCCCGTCGACACTCTCGGCGATGTCGGCTGGCTCGGCCATGCGGCAATAGTTGCGCAAATGGCGGAACTGCCGTGAGCGCAGCTCGTGTTGGAACTGCTCCCGCGTCAGGACCTCAGAGGCCTTTTGCGCGCCATGGTTGAAGGTCATCATCATTGCCGTTTTTTTCGGTCAAAAAGCAAATGTCATTAGGCACTTCCACGTCCGTGTTTCGTGCCATCTGACAGTCGGTTTGGCAAGGACTCAAATGAATGGATTAGAGGCAGGCTTTTCGCAGGGTTTCGTTCGTGGCAATTCCTGAGTCCTTGTTGGCGACCAGCCATTGCATGAACACGCGTGCGTCGGCGGGGGCCACGGGCCGCGGTGAACACTGAAATTCATCACCTTCATATAGACCGGCCGCCAGGACTTCCGCGTTGTTCCACTCGCGACCCTTGATGAGTTCGCCGGACCTGAATGCGGGGCGTTTTGCCCCGGTGAACTCCCCGAAGACAACGGCCTTGTCGCGCAGTATTTCTTCCCGCGACTTGCCAGAGGAATAGACTTTAGCGAGTTCCGCCCGCAAGGCGCCGAGCCACTGCCCGAATTTTTGCCTGTCCTCAATCTGTGCCAGAAATTCTGCGTAAGCCTTGTCATCCCCGGTGGATTGCAACCATGCCAAGGTGACCCGGCGCGCGAACACTTCCGCCAGCCGTTCGTTGAAGTTGACACTGCCCTTGATCCAAACCGTCCGGTGGACAAGTTCATGAAACACCAGTTGCGCGAATTCATCACGCGAGCGCCTCGTCATGGACCGGTAAACCGGATCAGGAAAGAACCCGAGCATGGAAAACGCGGTGACGCTGCCGCGCGCCGTGTCGTAACCCTGGGACTTGAGTTTTTGTTCTTCCTCATCGCGTTCGGTCCTCGAAAAAAAACCGAGATACGGAACGCGCCCCGTGAAAGGGAACCACCAGGTCACAGACTCCAGTTTGTCCGGATGCGCGGCATGGACTAGCCATGAAACTGGTTTGTCACCGTTATCGATGTATTTTTTATAGGAATCACCCGGATCGAGTCCTGAGGCTTTGGCGTAATCGAGGATCTTACTGAGGTCCTCGAGCCTCTGCTTGACGGCCGGTGGAGTGGCGTCATCAGAAATGGCTTCCTTAACATCGCGCCGCGAGGACAAGAGCCTTCCCTGATGCCAGGCCTGCCGGGTCACGTAACATCCGGAAAGCGCGGGCATCAGGATCAGGCAGAGGATTTTCAGGCCTTGCTTAGCCAGATCTCGACCTCGCCGCCTTCCAGCGGGAACTTCTGGTGATGGGTTCCCTGGTTCCCGGCCAGGTCAATCGATACCGCCAACGTTTCATCAGCGATGTATGACTGGAAATCCCCGAGCGCCGGGGCGATCCGGTCCGTCGCCTTGAACGCGAGGCGAATCCGGTCGGTGACGTTGAGGCCCGATTCCTTGCGCATCCGCTGCACGCGGTTGATGACCTCACGCGCAATGCCTTCGCGAACCAGTTCTTCCGTGAGATGCGTATCGAGAAGGACCGTCACGCCTTTTTCCGTCGCGATCAGGCGGTCGTCCTTGGGACCACGGTCGATCAGGAAATCCTCTTCAGCCAACTGGAACCCGGCGACCTCGACAGATCCCTGGCTTTCCAGGCGCGCGAGCAGCGCCGTGACCTCATCGTGATTCGCCGTGACCTTCTCCAAGGTCGTCTTGACGACGTTCAACTGGCCGCCAAGGCGTTTTCCGAGGGTGCGGAGGTTTGGCTTGACGCCAAGTCGCACGAACTTCGCCTCGTCCGTCGAGAATTCAATCTTTTTGATGTTGAGTTCCTGGCGGATAGTTGTCGCGCCCGCCTCGATGATTCCACGGTCGGACTCCTTGCGCGTGATCACAAGGATCGAAGGCAGCGCCTGACGCGTCTTGATCTGGTGCTTGGCGCGCAAACTGCGGCCAAGGTTTGTCACGCGGCGGACCAGGGCCATGCGCTCTTCGAGTTCCGGACGGATAAGGTCCTTGTTTGCCATCGGCATATCAGCCAGATGGACGGAGGCGGGCACGCCCGCGAGGCCCGCTGTCAGGTTGTGGAAGATGCGCTCGGACACAAAAGGCGCGAACGGGGCGAAGACTTTCGAGAATTCGCACAGGACGTGGAAAAGGGTGGCGTAAGCCATCGGGTCACCTTTTTCGCCTCCCGACGCATGGGTGCTGGATGAATCCTCATCGTCTCCACCCTGGTCGCTGCCAGCAGCGCCCCAGAAACGGCGGCGGCTGAGGCGAATGTACCAGTTGGTCAAATCCTCGATGAATCCGATGACAAGCGGCACCACGGCGTACAGGTGGTACTGCTCCATCTGTTGCTGGACGCCCGCCAGGAGAGACTGAAGGCGCGAGAGGATCCAAAGGTCCATCTCGTCGGTTGCCTTCGGCGCGATGCCCTTGGCGAGAGACGCGTCGGGTTTCCATCCGTCGGCAGCCGCGTAAGTCGTAAGAAAGCTGTGCGCGTTCCAAAGCGGCAACAAGACTGCACGCGTTGTCTCCAACACGCCCTTGTCGGAGAAGATCAAGTCCTCGCCGCGAAGGATCGGCGAGTTGAGCATGTACAACCTGACGCTGTCGGAACCGTATTTGTCCAGCAAGGCATCGGGTGGCGTGTAGTTGCGGTGGCGTTTGGACATCTTGCGCCCCGATTCATCGAGGATGATGCCGTTGACGACCACATTCTTGAACGCGGGGCGGTTGAACAAGGCTGTTGAAAGGACAGACAGCGTGTAGAACCAGCCGCGGGTCTGGTCGAGACCTTCCGCGATGAAATCCGCCGGGAAGATCTTCTCGAGGCGGTCCTTGTTCTCAAACGGGTAGTGGAGCTGCGCGTAAGGCATTGACCCAGACTCGAACCAGCAGTCGAAGACCTCGGGCACGCGCCGCATTTTTGCGGAGCACTGCGGACAATCGACTTCGAGGTCATCGACAAAGTGCTTGTGCAGGTCATCGATTTTCTTGCCCGTCGCCTTTTCAAGATCCGCCACGGCAGAAAAAACACGGACGTGGCTCTGGTCGTTGCGGCATTCCCAGATCGGCAGGGGCGTGCCCCAGAAACGGTTGCGGCTGATCGCCCAGTCGCGCGCGTTCTCGAGCCACTTGCCCATGCGGCCGTCCTTGAGATGGCCCGGGACCCAGTTGATCTTCTGGTTGTTGGCGACGAGGTCCTTGTTGAGTTTCTCGACGGCAACGTACCAGGCGGGGATCGCGCGGTAGATGAGTGGCGTGTCGGTTCTCTCGCAGAAGGGATAGCTGTGGACGAGAACGTCCTGCTTGTAGAGTTTCCCCTCGGCCTTCAGGCGTTTGATGATTTCCTTGTCGGCGTCCTTGCAGAATTGTCCTGCGTACTCCGGGATGACCGCGCGGAAACAAGCCTCTTCGTCGAGAGGATCCACGAGGTCAATGCCGCCCTTGCGGCAGACACGGAAGTCGTCCTCGCCGTACGCGGGCGCTTGATGGACGATTCCCGTACCGTCTTCCGTTGTGACATATCCGTCCGCGAACACGCGGAACGCGCCGGGTTGGTCCTTGAAATAAGGGAAAAGTGGCTCGTAGGTTTTCCCGGCGAGCTGCTCGCCTTTCATCGTCGCGAGGATTTCGTACGGCTCGTCTTCAGGCTTGTTTGACGCGCCTTTTGGTTTCTTGAAATAGGCGGGAAGGCGGGCTTCCGCCATGTAGAGGGTCTCGCCAGAGGCCTTCTCGCGGATCTTGACGTAGTCGATCTCAGGACCAACGGCGAGGGCCAGGTTCGAGATCAGCGTCCATGGGGTTGTCGTCCACGCGAGCAAGAATCCTTCTTCGCCCTTGAGTTTGAATTTCACCGTGACGGCCGGATCCTGGACGTCCTTGTAATTCTGGTTTGCCTCGAAGTTCGAGAGGACCGCCGTGATGCGCGGAGAGTAGGGGACCACTTTGTAGTCGCGGTAGACGAGGCCCTTTTCAAACAGCTGGCCGAAGACCCACCACACCGACTCCATGAACGACTTGTCCATCGTCCGGTACTGGTTGTCCCAGTCAACCCAGCGGCCGAGGCGCGTGATCGTCTTCTGCCATTCCTTCGTGTAATGGAGAACCGAGGCGCGACACTCCTCGTTGAATTTCGCGACGCCCATCTCAAGGATGTCCTTGCGCCCTTTCAACTTGTCGCGCTTCTCGATCTCGTACTCAACGGGAAGGCCGTGACAATCCCACCCAAAGCGGCGCTCGACACGAAACCCGCGCATGGTCCAGTAGCGCGGAACCGTGTCCTTGATCGTGTTGGCCAGCAAATGGCCGTAATGAGGCAGTCCGTTGGCAAAGGGCGGGCCGTCGTAGAACGCGAACTCGCGGGCAGTGCCGCGCTGTTCGATGGAAGCCCGAAAGGTTTTCTGGCTCTCCCATCCAGCGAGAACCTCGCGTTCCATCGAAGGAAAATTCACATCGGATCCGACCGGCTTCATGGCTCAACCTCACCCGTTGTCCCACTGAAAGGGGAAAATAAAAAATCTTTCTAATAGAATATTGTAATTCTAATAGAATTGTATTAAAAAAGCCGTCGTCGAAGGAGGCTAGACTGCGTCAAGTCTCTCGACAGCAGGGCGCCAAGGCCGGATCGATTAATTGTCAATAAATACAGACACTTAATTATGAACAGGCCGTTTGGATCACCATTTGCAAAATCGCGAATGGGTTCCCGCGCCCGGTTTTAACAAAGATCCGCCGCGGAGTCGCCCCCTAAGGTAGTGGAATTGCGCGGTTTCCGTTGAAGCTGACCTAGCTGGTGAGACTGGTGTTGATGGGTAAGGTCCGGAAAAAATCAAAAGCCTCCAAGGCGTCTAGTCTTGCCGTTCTGGCCATGATCTGGCCAGCATGCCTTTTTGCACAGTCGAACTTGGCGTCCGGACGGGAGACGTCGCCGGACAAAGGGACTTTCCAGAAAACCTGGAAGATTCA
>CAWUNT010000182.1:0-5157 GCA_963923405.1 uncultured bacterium
GTCAGATGTGTATAAGAGACAGGCCCCCACCGCGCTTCAACGACCGGTTCATCGCGTTTAACGGAATGAAGAACGGCCTCGCCTTGTCGGCGGCCTTGAAATCATTCTTTTTGACTCCAGCCGTAAAGTTGCCAGGATTCTGCGTCTACAGGTCCTCGGTATATCTGGAGGACCTGATCAAGCAGACCGCGGAGAACGAGCCTACCCGCGACCGCGCCTGCAACATCCAGTTGAATGCGCTCACTGAAGCCCCGACCATCAAGGAAGTCCTGGCATTCCGGTGTGAGAATCCGGAATTGGAGCGAAAGCGCCTTGTCATCCTCGCGAACTCCTATGCCAGCGCGAAGCGTTACGGCAACGCGACCACGGCTCTCGAACTGTCCAACGGGACCCTCAACGCGAATACGTTGTCGATTGTCCTCGGCTGGGCCGATGAATGGGAGGACAAGGATGATCGCGCCGCGAAAAGATTTGTCGAGAGGATACTAAACCAGCATCTCCGTGCGCACATGGAGAAGACCAGGCAAATGCCCGCGATTGTTGACATCCTGAATGACAAGAAACGGTACAAGCGCCTGCGGGACACGGAATGGTTCGACAGTGTCGTCAAGCGGTGGATCGAAGCGCGCTGATGGCTGGGGACAACTCGACAAACTTGCTGCAACTGGCCAACGGAACCAAGTCTTTTGGCACGAAGACGCTGTTTGCCAACAGCACATTCAGCATCAACGCGAACGAGCGCGTCGGCGTCATCGGCCCGAATGGTGCCGGCAAATCCACGCTATTTCGCGTCATCGCCGGAGAAGAACAACTCGACTCCGGGACCCTGGTCAAAAAAACCAACTTGCGCATGGCGATCCTGCGCCAGGACCAGCAAATCCCGCTCGATTCAGACGGCCTGACCTGGATCCAACAGCAGTCAGGTGCCCAGATCTGGGAGTTGACCAGCCTTCTCGAGGAACTCGCGATCGCCGGAGACCTGATTCACAGGCCACTTGGTGAACTGTCGGGCGGTTATCGCATGCGCGTCCAGTTGTGCGCGCTACTGGCGTCGAAACCGGACCTGCTGCTTCTGGACGAGCCGACAAACTACCTCGACGTGCAGACTTTGATCGTCCTCGAGAACCTGCTCATCAACCTTGATTGCACGTTCCTGCTGATCTCCCATGACCGGGAATTCCTGCGCCGCACAACCGACCATATCCTTGAGGTCGAGCAGGGAGATATCATCAAGTACCCGGGTTCCATTGACGACTATTTCGAGCAAAAGGCATTACTGCGCGAGCAACTGGAAAAGACAGCCCGGGGCATCGAGGCCCGCAAGCAAGCGATCCGGGATTTTGCCGCCAGGTTTGGCGCCAAGGCCACCAAAGCACGTGCCGTCCAGAGCCGCCTCAAGCAACTCGACCGGATGGAATCGATCGACATCAAGCCCCTGCCTGCGATGGCGCGCATCAATATTCCACAGCCCGGAACTCCTGGACGGATTGACGTGATCGCCCGCGCCGTCACACTTGGTTATGGTGAGCGGGCCATCTTGCGAAATTCATCGTTTGAGATCACATCCGGGGATAAAGTCGCCATTGTTGGCGAAAACGGCGCCGGAAAATCAACCCTGGTCAAGGCAATCGCGGGACGCCTGGCAACGATGGATGGCGCGCTCGAGCAGAGCGCGGCGGTCCGCAGCGCCTACTACGCGCAACACGTGGCGGCCGAACTGCCGTCCAGTTCAACCATCATCGAAGTCCTGTCCGCCGCTGCTCCCGCGAACACGCCGGACCAGCAAGTCCTTGACCTGGCTGGCAGCCTGTTGTTTTCAGGAGATGACGTCAAAAAGAAAATCGCGAGCCTGTCCGGCGGCGAGAAAGCCCGGGTGGCACTCGGCAAGATCTTGCTGAGCGGGACAAACCTGCTGATCCTCGATGAGCCGACAAACCATCTCGATTTTTACACGGTGGAGGCGCTCGCCCACAGCCTTCGCGAATTCAAGGGCAATGTCATTTTCGTCAGTCACGACCAGACTTTCGTGAAGACTGTCGCGACAAAAATCATAGAAGTGCGTGACGGGACCGCGACGATTTATCACGGGAGTTACGACGACTACATCTGGAGCCTGCGCAAAGGCAGCATGCGGCGCGCGTCTCACGCGGGGTCCGCGACAAAAACGGCGCCGTCACGGGAGGCCGCCACGTCCTCCGGAGAAAATGCGCCCGCGAAAGTCCTGCCCGCGCACCGTGAGGAACGGGAGCGCCAGAAACAAGCCGCTACCGCGAGGCGCAGGCTGGAAAAACGCAGTTCGGAAATCGAGGTAAAACTCGCATCGCTGCAATCCGAACAAGCGAGGCTGGCGGAGGAACTCGCGACGGATTCATCCAACATGGCCCTGGTTCACCAGTTGGCCGCCGTCGCGAATGAGATACAATCACTCGAGAACGAGTGGCTTGATGTGATGGGGAAACTCCAATGATGAAACGGACTTTCGCATTCCTGCTGTGTGGATCGGCCCTTCTGGGCGCGACGAGTTCATGCAAGGCGCGCGGACGCGGCATGGGAAAAATCGCTTCCGACAACACTTCCATCACGGATCCCGCGCCTGAATTCGAGGGGATTCAGTGCGAGGTGCCGGCCGGGGATGACGAAACTCTGCGGCCGGATCCGGGCTTGCCGCAACCGGCACGCCTGGCTGATCCTGGTTATCCGTACGAGCAAGGAGGTTGCGTCGTCGACAATGCCCGCCAGGAAGCCGAGTGGGCTATCGTCGAGGACTGTTATCGAAACGCGAAATTACCGGCGGGCGCTGGTTACGGTTATCTGGGGAATCTCGTCGGACAACCCAAGTGCGTCAATGTCGAGGCGGCAGTTACGAAACAAGTTGTCCGGTGCGCGAGGAGCAAATTCGATGAAGCCGGATGGGAGTACCGCACGTTGCGTATCCTGCCCTGCAAGATTTTCCAGACCGGGCTGGTCAGTGATCACATCTACATGGGGATTTGCAAGACCAACGAGTCAAAGGTGAATTCCGCGACCTTGTGTTCATGGACTGATCCATGGGATGGCCGCGGCGATTTCTACATGCCCGGCACGGGCCGCAATCGCGATTCCCACGCCGTCCACTTCAGCATGTGATTAAAAATCGCAAGACCGGCTGGGGAACGACCATGACGGCGGAAACACCGGCGTGAATGAACTACGATCGCCATCCACGAAAATCGTGGCGCCAACCATTGTGAAGCCACTGACAGACACGCCATTGATCGAGCAGATCTCGATCGTCTTGTCATCGGGCATATGACGGAATTTCAACTCGACCGAATCGGCCAGCTTGACCTGAGGGCGACCGACTACTGGAAACCACAGCTTGTCTGACGGGGGAACCATCATCCCGGATCCCCGGACGTTCATGCGGCAAACCCAACCTTTGCAAACAACCACACCGGGCTGGTCCCAATTGTGACGGACGACAGCCATCTGGTCCTCGTTCAAGTCAAACAGCGCAAGGATGGTTTCGATGGGAACTTCGCCACCGCCCCTGTCACCAACTTCGACCAGAGCCGCGCGGAATTTCGCGATGATCTCCGGATCAAGACCACGATCCTTGGTTATCGTGACGCTGCCCCGCAACTCACTTTGCGATTCCACGGCGCGACGTGGCGCGCAGGATACGTCAAGGAGCGCGAACAGCAATGTGGTCATAACAAACAAGCGTTTCATGGCAAAATCCCCGGCATGGCCAAAACGTCGAACGGTGCACCGTGCTGCAAAATCAGGCCCAACCACCGGCACACCCAAATACCGGTCATTCCGGTTACTTACCCCATCCAGAGGAACACCATCCGGGGCTACGGCGTGTCAAATCCATTGTCACTTGCCAGTCAAATTGCAGTTGGGCCCCAAACGCGAATAAAGCGGGTCATACATGCTCTTCGCGGGGCCCGGGTCATCGGTGCAGGTCCCCGGGTCAAAGTTGACATGCAATCTCGATCCCGCGCGCAGTGGAAGCCGGACTGATTTGACCGCGCTGGCCCTGAACGGGCCGATCGTTTGTTGATAAAGATCCGGCCCCCGGACCTCGATCGTCATGTTGGCGTCACAAGCCGATAACTTGCTGATTTGAGCAACTACGGCCTGATCCCTGCGCGCGACTACTTGCGACGAAGAAAACGAGACTGATGCCAAGAAGCAAAGCACGAAGTCATTGTAATCCCTGTCGCCGGTTCTGGGATGATCCTCGAAATTGACACCGACTCGCGTCGCGGGGACTCCGTCATCCACGATGAAGTTGCCATCACAAGTTGTCTTGATCCCGTTGGGGCCGGAGACTTCGCCGGTCACTTTCATGACAACGAAACCGGACTCGAAATGCGTCGACGTCGCCGTCAAAGGCCAAGTCTTGATCACAGTGCCCCCGTTCAGGGTGCTGCGAACGGACATTGCCGCGTCGGGCAAAGGACGGATTTCCTGCCAGGTCCGTCCACCCCTGCCGTCCGGAATCATGCCCCGGGCGGTAAAAACAACACCGTAGGTTTTCATCGACACCAATACCTTTTCCCCGGGACGCAATCGAGTGGTGCTCAAAATCGCCGGGCCATTCGCCGCCCGCGATAGACTGATGTCACATTGAGGCGTGGGGGGCGCGTCCACATCTACGCGCGCTTTCGTGGTCACTTTCCGCATCCCTTTGCCCGGATCCCTTCGCGAAACCGGCACACTTGATTCGACCGTCACATCGTAAGCGGTGATCAAAGACGGGGGCTTGGCGGGAGCGGTTCCATACACAGGAACCACCTGACTGATCCTGGTGATCATCACTGGCCCAGATGTCCCCGTCGCGCTGACCGGCACCAGAGGCGCAACTTCTCCTGAAAAGAAACCATCGCCCTGGCCGGCCCCGCCACGAAACCTGGACTCAAGACTTCTGATGGAAATAACCCCGGCCTGGTCGACGGACCAGAAATTTGCCGATGTCACAGGCTGGCTGGCAGTCGCGACACGCCGCATCCTGACTTGAAGCGGCGCCCTCGAATTCACGTAGATTTCGGGAAAAATCGCCGGTACGTGGTCCCTGTTCCTGGGAGAGGGGTTTGCCACTGGAAACGAGATCAGCGTCTTCAACATGTTGAGCGCCGCCACGTTTTTCTCCCGGGCGACTTCACTGGC
>CAWUNT010000183.1:0-5144 GCA_963923405.1 uncultured bacterium
CTTGGAACTGACATGTCGCAGAGCATCGGCCGAAGCCCTGTCTGAGGAGGTCCTGTCCATGTCGAAGCCGCCGCATCGTTTCTGGGACGAGGACGAAAACTCGGAGTCGTTTGAGAAGTTCTCCAAGATCCGCAAGCGTGAGAAACGGAAATCACGCGCGGGAGACCTCGCGACCCGCTTCGAGATCGCCGAGAAGGATTGGGACTTGCAATCCGTCGAGGGCGCTTTCGCCGCCCGGGTCGTCGAGGTTCACAAGCGTTACGCGTTCGTGTCTCCTGAGGCGGAACCAGGTCAGGTCAAGACCAATGATGTCTGGTTGGCGACCATTGCCCGTCGCCATTTGACGGCTCGCCGGGAGCAACGCAATTTCGTATGTGTTGGTGACCGGGTACTGTGCCGTCCTGCGCGCGAGGATGAATTGGCTTCGACGTCCGAGCTTCCCCAGTGTCTTGTCGAGGCACTCGCGCCGCGCTCAACGCGGCTGGCCCGGCGTGATCCAATGACGCCTGAACGCGAACATATCCTGTGCAGCAATGTTGATCAGTTGGCCGTGGTGGCCAGTTTCCGGAAGCCACTGGTAAAGTGGGGTTTGATTGACCGCTATCTTGTCCTCGCCGAGAGCGAAGGGATCCGTCCCCTGATAATCTTGAACAAAAGAGATCTCCTTGATGACGACGCCGGGGAGCTTGAGCGGTCCGAAGCGGCCGAAATCGCCCGGGAAGGTAATGACGGGGCGGGTGAGGGCGAAGGCAGCGGACCTGTCTCAGGAGGCCGGGACCTCGGGTCGTTCCGGCGCAAGTGCGAAGAGCGGATCGCGCTTTACCGGTCCCTTGGTTATGAGGTCTTTACCATGCAGGCCAACATGAAGGGGGTGGCCAGGGACCCGGAGGTAAAACGCCTCGCCGGTGCGTTGAAGGGTAAAATCACTGCGTTTTCAGGGCATTCTGGAGTTGGCAAGTCCTCGATCGTCAACCTGTACAAGCCTGAACTGGTACAGGCGGTCGAGCCCGACGAGGACATCTTCTACAAGGGCCGGCACACCACTTCCTACGCCAGTTTCCTGAAGCTTGGTTCCGGCGGGTACGTGATTGACACGCCCGGAGTCCGGAGTTTCCTGTTGCGGGAAGACTCACCGATTCACCTGACCCATTGCTTTGTCGAGATGCGCCCGTTTCTTGGCAAGTGCGCCTTCCGGGAGTGCCGGCATGTCGATGAGCCCGATTGCGTGGTGCGGGCGGCAGTTGAGTCTGGAAAAATCACCCGTTGGCGGTATAAGTCCTATATGGGCCTCCTGCTGGGCACGACCGGCAGGCAGGGACGGACAAGGGATCTCGAAGTCGAGGAGCCTTGATCCAGCTGGACCGGAACCAACCGCATTCGGGGATTCAACATGTCTTATTCTTTTGAGGAATCTGAGGAGCTCGGGCTCCTTCGCCAGACAGTACGCAAGTTTGCCGAGAGCGAGATCGCTCCACGCGCCCACGAGCTTGATGAGACAGAAACCTTCTCGACGGATCTGACCCGGAAGATGGGCGAGCTCGGCCTGTTCGGCACCGTTGTGTCGCCGAAATACGGCGGCCAGGGCATGGACTACCTCTCTTACATCGTCGCGGTCGAGGAACTGGCGCGGGTTGACGGTTCGCAGGCGGCAACGATCGCGGCCCACAACAGCCTGGGTGCTGGCCCGCTGTATTACTACGGCACGGAAGAACAAAAGAAAAAGTACCTGCCATCCCTTTGCGATGGTTCTGCGCTTTGGGGATTTGGCCTGACCGAACCGGAAGCGGGAAGCGACGCCCAGAGCAGCAAGACAACGGCCGTTTTTGATGAAACAACCAAAGAATGGGTCATCAACGGCAGCAAGATATGGATCACGAACAGCGCGTCTGACATGACGGTGGGACTCACGGTGCAGGCGGTGACGGGGAGGCGTCCTGACGGGCGCGCCGAGTTGAGCTGCTTGATTGTGCCGGCAGATGCGAAAGGCCTGACCCGTCGTGCCATGAAGGGCAAAATGATGTGGCGCGCGTCGAATACGGGCGAACTCTACTTTGACAACGTGCGGGTCCCGGCTGATGCCCTCCTCGGAAAACGTGGCGAGGGATTCAAGATCATGATGGAGACTCTCGACGGCGGGCGCCTGTCGATTGGCGCGATGGGCCTCGGTCTTGCCAAGGGCGCGCTGGCGATGACGGTCAAGTACGCCAATGAGAGGAAGACCTTTGGCTTGCCAATCGCGAAGCATCAGGCCGTCGCGTTCAAACTGGCGGAAATGGCGACACGTATCGAGGCTGCGGAGGGATTGCTTTACAAGGCTTGCTGGCTTCGGCAGAACAACAAGCCGTTCGCCAAGATCGCCGCCATGGCCAAGTTATATTGCTCGGAAGTGGCAGAGTTCGCGGCCCGTGAGGGTCAGCAAACGTTTGGCGGGTACGGCCTCATGAAGGAATACCCGATCGAGCGGTTTTATCGCGATGCGGCGTTGCTGCGTATCGGGGAAGGTACCAGCGAAATCCAGCGCCTGGTCATATCGAGGTACATCGGTTGTTGAGACTTGCCCGCACGGCACTGCTGGCCGCAGCATTGACGGCTTGCGTCACGGGCCTTTTGACGACGGGGTATGACGACCGTACCCTGATCGTCCACACCTTCAACTTGTTCAACCAAAAGTCTCCTGCGAGCGGACTCAAGACGTCGTGGAACGGCGACTGGATTTTCCGTCGTGACCGCCTTGAACTTGTCGACCGGTACTTCAGGATCCACAGGGCAGACATTGTCCTGTTCCAGCAGTCGATGCAAAAGGCGTTCAGTGAAGTTGAGTGGGACAGGTCGATCCTGTCGGCCAGCGCGTTCAGCGAATTTGACTGGCGCGCGGAACAGGTTGCGGAACACGCGGACACGAGTGAGACGGAATCCATGGTGGTGGCCGCGGCCTCGGCTCTGCGATTGAAACAGCGGCAGTCCGGTGAATCACCAACGCTTTGGATGGTCGGTCCGGATGGTTTTCTGCAGGCCGCGGCAGTTGAATCCAGTGGACAGCAAGTCGCGGTTTTTAACTTGCAGATGCCTTCGCGAATCGAACGCGACCCGATCTGGTTCTCATTCATATCCGAACGCGTTCGTGAATGGACAAAGGCGCTCGGGATTTGTTCAAAGAGGGTGATCATCGCGGGTTACATACCAGCCGACGTCGAGGCACGGAGTTTCGGGGATTTTCTTGACGACCTTTCTCTGAAGGATTCATCGAACGGACTCTGTGATGTCGCGATGAAGTGCCAGACCGCGAACCCGGCTAATGAGATCTTCCGACTGGCGACGCAAGGAACTGTCGGCTCCCAGGCGGATCGCATCCTGGTCCCGAAGTCCGCGATCGTGTACTCGTCTACTCGCACTCATGACCAGCCGGCTGAGGCCCCGCCTTACGAGAAGGCCATGGGGTTTGGTCAGTTGTGGCCATCAATCCGCAGTGGATGGGAATCAGCCATCCGCCTTGCCAGCTGTGCTCACTGAACGGGAAACCGGGATTGCCCGCATGGTCGTGACTCAGAGACTGTAAAGAAGGCCGATTGAGGTTTCATCGCCTTGTAATCTTGTGGTCGCAAGACCGCGCCAACGATCGAGGCGCGCGACCATCAACCAGCTGCCTGCCGGTTTGATGGCGATCATGGCTACCGCAGAAGCCCCGAACTCGGCACGGTATTCCGAGTCCCTTCTGACCGGTAGCGTCGATTCAACCGCAGGAAACAAGTATTGAAGTTTTCCTCCGGCAAAAAAATACAGCGGATGATAAACGCGCCAACCTTTCAATGACTCGTAACCGAATGACAGGATCGAGAGTCCTTGCGGCTTGTCTTCGTTGGAGTTGTCACGCCGCAGTGATTTGAACCCGGCGTGAGCTCCGAGCAGCCATCCGGTGGAAAGACGGTACCGGTAGGAGATCATGGGTTGGATGGTCCCGGTTTTGAGATGGCGGGCGGACTTGTCAACCGGGCTGTTGGATGTGAGCTCAAGCCCCCAGTAGGCCTCCTCGAACGGATTCTCGAGGTTGACCGCGCCAAATTCTTGACGCTGCGCTTGCGCAGCGGGCGTGATGCAGGCACCAAGGAAAATCAACGCGAAAAGACCCGTGAAAATATCAGGGATCAGGTGGCTGAAGGCGTTATAAGAATAGGATTTTTTGCTCATCTTCTGACGTTGCCACAAATGCCCCACAGTTTCAAACGCCCTGCGGGTTGCGTTAAATTGGAAGAGGACCAGTGTAAGCGCTTGCCATCATGGTGGTGCATGACCGCGAAAGAAAACATTTCCAGGATTTCCGCGCCCGATCGGATTGAGCGATTGCTCGCCAAGGCATGCGAGTCAAAACTCGGAGCGATGCTCCGTCTCAATGAGGCGGATACGATCGCGGTGCGTGGCGTCATGACCGAGCTGGTCACGATCGATGGCACGCGTGCCGTTAAAATCGCTGGTTTGTCCGCAAAAGGGGTGCAGTACCTTTCCGCGGCCTCGCATTGCATCGTTGAACTGGTGTTGATGAACGCGAAAGTGGCTTTTGCGTCGATTGTTGTCAGGTTCTTCGGTGACGCGATATTTCTTTCCATTCCGCAGGAGCTGGTAAATATCGAGCGCCGGAAGAACGCGCGCTATCCCGTGCCGCCGAATCAGGCAGCCTTTATCAAGTTCTCGGGATGGGTTCCCAAGTCAACCGATCCGGTTGCCCCTCCGTGTGTTTTCGGTTTCGAGACGTTCAATGGCTGGATCCGCGTGGGTGACTTGAGTTTTGGTGGACTGAGCGCGCAGATGCTGGTGCCCGGCCCGGTCGGCCAACTTGAGCGTGGATATGAGGACCAGGCCGCCGTCCTGCATTTGCCTTCACAGGAACCGGTCAAGGTTCATTGCGCGATCCGTTGGACCAAGCGCATCTCTGACTGGAGCATGTCAAACCCGGTAAACAAATATACGCGTATCTTCCGTCTGGGGGTTGAGTTCATCTCCCCGGACCAGAAAGTTACGACCGTGATGCATCAGGCAATCCGTGAATTTTCGACGGCTGGGGCTGTCTAATTGGAGGACGGGATCATGGGCAGGATCATGGCTGGAATCTGTCTCTTATACACATCTCCGAGCCCACGAGACGCTACGCT
>CAWUNT010000184.1:0-5121 GCA_963923405.1 uncultured bacterium
ATGTGTATAAGAGACAGACACACACGAGCGGCGCGTTTGGCGCCGCTCGTGTGTGTCGAGCGAAGTGAAGATGTTTTAGCGGACCTTCGTGACAATGCCGGTTATTTTTGCGAATTGACCGGGATTTCGCCGGAGTCGATTCATGTTGCCGGCGGGGACTTCTTCAAGTCGGACGGCGACGGGGTCCTGCGCCGGATCGCGTCTCACGGGGCAAACATCCTGATGCTCTTGAATCCGCCTTACGGGCAACGGTTGAAGGCGCCAGCCGAGGCGCGAAAATATTTCACGCGCATCGCCGATCGTATAGCTGACCTGGAAATGAAAACGGGCGCCGCCATCAGCGGCATGTGCCTGATTCCAGATGAATCGGCTTCCGCTGCTTTTGTGAAGTTGCTGAAAAAGACTCACAAAATGACGACCACGCATTTCACCCATGGCGGGGCGGACATGCGACTTGCCGTTTTCCGTCACCATCCGGTGGACATGTAATCTTTCAGGAATTTGCCCCAGATGTGTTCGCCCGTGTTGAGTCCGTGGAAAAACGGGTCGACGATGCGGGCGGCGCCGTCGACGATGTCGAGCGGTGGTTCAAATCCCAGTTCCGTGCGTTTGCGGGTCGCGTGGGCGGCCGGATCCTCGTCGGTGACCCAGCCGGTGTCGACGGCATTCATGTGAATTCCGTCTTTGACGTAATCGGGGGCCGATGTCTGCGTCATCATGTTGAGGGCGGCCTTCGCCATGTTCGTGTGCGGATGCTTGTCTGTCTTCGTGTAGCGCGAGAATTTCCCCTCCATCGCCGAGACATTGACGATGTGCTTGTCGCGGCGCGTCGCGCCAGAGGCATCGGGACGCATCATCAGGGGTTTCAGTTTCGAGTTCAGGATGAAGGGAGCCACGGCGTTGATGAGCTGGATCTCGAGCATCTCAGCCGTGGAGACGTCGGCAAGTTTCATGCGCCAGCTGTTGGTCGCGCGCAAGTCGACTTGCTGAAGGTCGGCATCCAGCTGGCCGGCCGGGAATACGTCGCGCCCGCAACTGAGGTCTTCGGGCAGAAGAGGTAGTTGCGACATCTGGGCGGACGCATAGAGCCCCGGAGCGGCGATGTTCCGGGCACCGGAAGTGTAGGCGAGGAGGCCGCGGTCTGCGGCGGACTCCGGGGCCAGAGCGATCTGTGTCGCGGAGGTATCGGCGGAATCGGCGGAATCCGTTTCGATGCGGCGCCGCACTTCGTTGAACCCCGAGAGGAGTTGTTGCGCGTCCGGGTCAGCCGGTAGCCGCGACTCGGCGTCCATCAGGTGGTCATAGAATCCGCGTGGTTTGCGGACGGTCTGCGCGGCATTGTTCAGCAGGAAATCCAGGGTCGGATAACGGTCAGAGATGTGTTGGGCGAAAAGTTCGACGCTGGGCGCGTGGCGCAGGTCGAGGCCGTAGATTTGCAGGCGATCTCCCCAGGACGCGAAGTCTTCTTCGCGCCGGTAGCGCAGCGCGGCATCGTGCGGAAACCGGGTGGTGACGATGACCTGGGCGCCAGCGCGCAGCAGCATCAGCGCGGCATGGTAGCCGATCTTGACGCGGGCACCGGTGACCAGGGCGATGCGGCCGCGACAGTCGGCAGTCTGGAAGCGTTTTTCGTAATTGAAGGCGGCGCACGCGTGGCACATGGAGTCGTAGAAGAAATGCAGTTCCGTGTACGGGGCCTTGCAGACATAGCAGGGCTGGGCTTTCGTGAGGCGCAGTCCCGCATCGTGGATTTTGTCGGGGGTTCTCCCGGGAATTCCCTGGGGAATTCCACTCGCGGCACCCTCGATTCCCCGGGGAATGGCGCGTGACGGAGCGCTGTAGACGGCCGTGGTCCTTGCCTGACGCAACCCGGTCGCGGCTTTGGCCGCACGGTCGTTCGCCGCGGCGTTTTTCCGGTCCTGCCGGCGGAATTCCTTCGTCAATTTTTTCAGGGCAAACCGGTCGGGCTTGGCAATGCGACCGGCTGCCATCACGAGTCGCTTGCGATCTTGCTCCGACAGCCTCGCCATCAGGGAACGGTCTTCGACAATGGCTTCCAACTGGGCAATGCATCGCCGGATGGCCCTGGTGGCCCTGGTTTCCAAGATTGGCTCTGAGGTTTGGTCCATGATTGTCGACATGCCGGCCTTCTAGCACGAAGTTTGACTTGAAACCAACGGTCATGCGCCAATTCCTTGCATGCCGGGGCATTCGAGGCCCGGCATTGAGAGATTTCCACAACCCGCCGTGTCACAGGCGGACATCAAATGGAACTGCAAGCCCCGATGGGTCGTGTGCCAAATTCGCGCCGTGTCCGGTAGGCCGCGCGCCAAACCGGCGTAACAGCGGGCGGAGATTTCTGGCCGCGGAGATTTGTGGCCGAGGTCGGAACCATGATGATCAAAGAATGGATGGCATCAATCCGGGGTCTGAGCCAGGACGAACTGGTGAGCGCCCTGGACCGGTTTTACAAGGGGGAACGACGCGTGCAGGCAGCTTTCGTGGGTCATCTCGCCGAGTTTGAGGAACGAAAAATATTCCGCGAGCTGGGCTACGGATCGTCCTACCAGTGGATGACGGTGGGCCTTGGCATGTCCGAGGCGACGGCCAACCGGCGCATCCATGTGGCGCGCTTGATGTCCCGGTGTCAGGATCTGGCCGAGCCAATCCTGCTGGGCATCGTGAACGGGGACTTGTCCCTTGCGACCATTGGCATGATCGCCAACCATGTCACCCCGGAAAACGGCGCTCAGATGATCAGGGACGTGGCCAGAAAACCGAGGTTGCTGGTGGAACGTTACCTGGCCGAAAACGTTTCGGGCTACCATCCGATGCAATCAGGCAAGTCCTCCTTCCGGATGGTTCAACTCGCGCCAACACCGGACCAACAAACCGTGCGGCTGACGGCGCTCAGTGGCTCCGCGGCGCATCCCCGGTCCGAACTCCCGGAAGGTGAACTGGAACCGGCAAACGCCGCGGCAAGCCCAACAGCCGCGGCCTCCACGCCCTCGCAACCCGTTGAAGCACCTCCGCAGGGGTCGTCGATCCGTCTCTTTGTGACCCTGTCCGGGGACGGCGCGCGGGATTTCCTGCGCCTCCGGGAACTTTTTCCCTGGAAGGACCTGTCTCAGATCATGGGTGACGCGATCGCGCTGTTACGCAAGGCGCGGGACCTGCCAGGCTCCCGCTTGCCTCGCGAATTGCAGAGACAGGTTTTTGCCCGTGACGGGCATCGCTGCACGTTTGTTTCCGATGACGGGATTCGCTGCCCTGAAAGTGGCCGGCTTCAGGTTGATCACATCCTGCCGCGCGCAAAAGGTGGCAGCGACGGCATCGACAACTTGCGACTGCTTTGCGCCGCCCATAACCAACTGATGGCGGAACGGCACTTTGGCCGCGACTTCATGCGCGAACGTATCAAACCGGCTCTTCGTGATAATGCTCGAGGATTTTCTTCAACGTCGCCAGATACGAAGCGCCACCCTCGCCGTCGATGACGCGGTGATCAAACGTCAGGCTGATCATCATCATCGGGCGGATCGTGATCGCGTCTTTGATCACCACGGGGCGTTTGACGACGGCGCCGATGCCGAGGATTGCCACCTGCGGCTGGTTGATGATCGGGTTTGACGTCAGGCTGCCGAATCCACCTGGATTTGTGATCGAGAAAGTCCCGCCCTGGACGTCCTCGGGCATGAGTTTTTTCGAGCGCGCGCGTGAAACGAGGTCGTTGAGGCGATGAGCCACACCCGTCAGGTTCAGGTCTTGCGCCTTCTTGATGACGGGGACAATCAGGCCATTGCCAAGGGCAACGGCGCAACCGACGTTGATGTCCTGCTTCCACAGGATGTCGTCGCCATCGAGGGAGACGTTGATGATCGGGTGTTGCTTGATCGCCTGAACGGCCGCGTGGATGAAAAACGGCGTATACGTCAGTTTGAAGCCTTCGCGTTTTTCAAATGCAGCGCGGTGTTTTTCGCGGATTTCGTAAACATTGTGCAGGTCCACTTCGAAGACGGTCGTGACGTGCGGCGAGACGCGCACGGACTCGACCATGTGCTCGGCGATCAACCGGCGCATTTTGGTCATCTTCTCGCGCCGGACCGGGTTGCCTTCCATCATCTCGACCCCGTCGACGATCGACGTCTGGACCCGCGACGATTTCGCCAGCGCGTCCATGGGTTGCTGGACGTAAACGACTTGACCCGCGCCGCCGGCCTGAGCCTGTTGCTGATGGCCACCGTTGGCGACAAAGGCGTCCAGGTCAGCCTTGGTGATGCGTCCGTGCAGGCCGCTGCCGGGGACAAAACCGAGGTTGATGTTCAGGTCGCGTGCCATCTTGCGCACGAGAGGCGATGACCGGACGTCACTGGCCGGGACCACTGGCGTTGTTCCACTCGCCATGCTCGCGCGATTCACCACCACGGGATTTGGCCTTTGTGGCGCAGGATTTTTTGCCGGGGCTTTTGAGGCGGCTGAGGATGTTGAGGCGGCTGCCGCAGCGGTCTTTGCCGGGGCCGATGATGACGCCGCGACGGGCACGCTGCCGTCGGACGTGATGTGGCCAATGATGTGGCCAATGACCGTGTTGATCTGGACGACTTCGCCTTCTTTGGCCAGGGTCGCGGCCAGAACGCCGTCCGCCGGCGCAGGGATTTCCGTATCGACCTTGTCGGTCGATACTTCCAGCAGAGGCTCTGACTTCGAAACTTTATCGCCAGGTTTTTTCAACCACTTGACGAGGGTCGCCTCGTTGATGCCTTCGCCCATGAGCGGCATCAGGATCTCAATCTGGTTTGCCACCGATCATCTCCGATCGTCCGGGTTTATGTTTCGCTCTATCCAACCGCGGGCCACACGTTACATGTGGATCGCGTGGCCAAGGGCCGCGTGGGCGGCCTCCATCACCGTCTCCGAAATCGTCGGATGCGGGTGGATCGTCTGGCCGATCTCGTCCACCGTGGTCTCAAGGACTTTGCCGAGGGCAAATTCCGCGATCAGTTCCGTCGCCTTGGCGCCGATGATGTGAACGCCCAGAATTTCGCGATATTTGGGCTCGAAAATGATCTTGATGAACCCTTCGGTCGCGTTCCTGTCTCTTATACACATCTCCGAGCCCAC
>CAWUNT010000185.1:0-5109 GCA_963923405.1 uncultured bacterium
AAGGAGTATCGTCGGCAGCGTCAGATGTGTATAAGAGACAGCGGTGATTCCGTGGGAGTTGTCTCTGTGTCCCTCGCGGCGGTTCTTCGCGGTCCTTTCACCGGACCGACGCTCGCCTTCAACGCTTCGACCACGATCGAGTCCCAGTGCAATGACAAATACTCGTCCCTGGCCGCCGGGGACGCGGCCCCGTTCCAGCGTACGATCACCTATGATGTCCTTCCCGTGGAAAAACGTCCGGAGCAGATCGGCAACGTCGGGCCTTGGAAAATGGCGGTCTGTACCCTTGCTCCGGTGACTGGATTGCGCCACCAGTACAAGACGCGCGGGGCGGGGAACAGCGCGTCACCCTCGTTTCAAGTCCAGGTGGAGTTCATTCCGGCGATTCCGGCGCTGGTAATTCCGGCCGCCGCGCGTGGCGGCGCGTTCAGTTCGGAACTCGGCAAGGGGCTTCAGTTTGAAAAAATCCTGGCCCGCGTCAAGGCATCCAACGATCCACGGTTGCCGGTCGGGCGCGAGATCACGGGAACCGTCACGATCCTGCCCATCAAACCCGTGAAGTCGATCATCGATCCCGACGCGAGAACCCAGACCAGCCTGACAACGGACATAGGAATCCGCGTGTCCGCTGATTTCGGCAGCCCACAAGTGACTCAGGCTCTCGGACTCTTCCCGTTTGTCGAATACTTCATCGACAAACCCGCGGCCCGCATCGGATTCATGTCCACCGCGAACCCGGACTTCGATCCTCGCAGGACCGAGATCCTGTACAAGTAGCAGCGTTCGGGACTACATCCCGGCGGCGCCCTTGCGCACGAATTCCGCGAGTTCCGTCGCGCCCCGTGAGCCGGCGGCGATCCCGAGGATGCCAGGCCCCGCGTTCCACGCGATCATGTTCAGCCGGTCAGACGCGTACGTCTGGTAAATCAGGCCTTGGAAGTTCCCGGGTTCCGCCTTGGGCAGATCGCCGGTCTCCCCCGACATCGTGAAGTAAAGGATGCGGTCCTGGCGCTTGGGGTCCGTGTAAACGACCACAGCGACCTTGGTCGGGTCGTAGTCGAGGACACTCGCGCCCTCGATGCTCATCCCGGACGTCGAAGCGGTGATGACTTTCGGGCTGAACCCCAGTTCAGGATAGCTCGCCAGGTATTCCTGGACTTCCTGGATGTTGTCGGTCGGCAAATCAAGTCGCTCCCTGCCGTCCTCGACGAGGGCCAGACTCTCGTAACTCAGGACCTCGAGGGTGTTCAGGGTCTGTTTGCGGGGCGCTGTCTTGTAAACGATGCCGAAGATGGCCGCCAGGGCGACGCCGGCAAACACGAGTTTGCGGACGGTGCGCCGCCGCGCCTCGAAGGAACTGATTTCCTCGATGCGCTGGGCTTCCTGGGTGTGGCGCACATCGGCTGAGGCGACCAGGTTTTTGAGTTTCTGGATTTCGGATCCGCCAAGGCGGAAATTCTGCGCGGCAAGTTGCAACTGCCCGCGACGCAATCGGAAGACGG
This sequence comes from uncultured bacterium, assembly GCA_963923405.1. GTDB lineage: Bacteria > Bdellovibrionota_B > Oligoflexia > Oligoflexales > RGVZ01 > RGVZ01. Next base: position 1,503 of record CAWUNT010000185.1, read on the forward strand.
CGGCAACGCTGTCAAATGCTGGCGTTGCCTTGCGGACTTGCTCGAATTCACCGGCGACGGACGCCGGGATGTTGTCGTCCACGGCTTCGGCCAGCATGGACCACACGAGGGGCGAGACGGTCTGTTTGCGGTTGCCGTAGAACGCCTCGCGCGCGGTCGCGAGCATGTGGGCGCTGTCTTTCGCCGATTCCGGGGATCCAGTCAGCAGCGTCGCGATCTCAGCCTGGGAGAAGCCGCAAATATCGGCAGCGACAAAAGCCAGTCGCGCCTTGCGATCCTTGATGTGCGTCAGCTCGGCGATCACCGGGTCAAAATGCTCCATGTTGCCAGGCTTGATGTCGCCCCCGCTGAGGATCTCCCGGGAACACGCGATCACGAGTGACATGGCGGGATACTCGTCATTGGCATGCTGCGCGAGGCTGCCCGCGATTTTCTTGAACGCCGCATGCGTGATGCGGTGGGCTTCTTTCTCGTTCAAGGTAACCGTCGCGCAGAAGCGATAAGTAAAGTCCGCCTCGGAGCAGAAGCGTTCCGAGAAGATGCTGAAAAGCTGCTCCTGGTTCATCGTGCCGTCCCGTGCGTCGAAAAAGTGAAATTCTGGTTTTTTTTACGCGCTGTTATGACATTCTATCTGTTCATGTTACCAACCCGGTGAAGGTAGTTGCAAGCATGGCACGCACGGAGCCCGTCAAAGGCAGGCAAGTGGATTTGAGTCGCTGGCTGGTCGTCGTGCCTGCCCGGCTGGCTTCGAGCCGTCTCCCGGAGAAACCCGTTGTGGACCTGGGTGGCAAGCCACTCGTCGTCAGGGTTTTCGAGAATCTCAAGCCGGTCGCGGACCTCGGCGCGCGGATCGTCGTCGCGATCGATGACGACCGGGTCGCGGAAGTTTGCCGGACTCATGAGGTCCCTTTTGTCATGACCAGCCGCGACCACCTGACCGGGACGGACCGTTGCGCCGAGGCCGCGAGAATTTACGAGACCGGGGCGAATTCCGGAGTTTCCGTCGCAGGCGGCATGTTTTTCTCCCATGTCCTCAACGTGCAAGGGGACGAGCCATTCATCGATCCCGGGGATTTGATCCGCCTTTGCGAGGCGTTCTCAGCGCAACAGTCGCGCGAGAAGGCGCTGCACGGTCCTGGCAACGCGGCGCACGCCGTGACGCGCATGGCCAGCATGTATTTCCGGTGCCGTGATCCGCGCCGGTTCACCCAGCCCTCCTGCGTGAAAGTCGTTTGCTCGAGGAGTGGACACGCGCTCTACTTCTCGAGAAGTCCGATACCGTGTGATCGCGACGGCGACGGTCCCGCTGCGGGCGAATTCCTTGTTCACATGGGTGTGTACGCGTTTGATCGCGAAGCCCTCGGGCAGTTCTGCCAGTTGCCTCCGAGCCCGCTTGAACTTACGGAAAAGCTGGAGCAGTTGCGGGCGCTCGAGGCCGGCTGGCGCATTTTGATGCAGGAAGCCTCTGGTGAATCCCTTGGCATCGACACCCCGGCGGACCTGGAGGCGGCTCGTGCGCGTTTCAAATGATCGCGCGGGCCGCCACCTGATCAAGGCCTGGCTCGCGCGCGTGGTTGCCGTCCTCTGCCTGGCTCCGGAAAGCGCGCTGGCCTTGCCGATCGGCTTTGGCAGGAACCAGGCTGACCTCGAATTCTCGGAGGCCTCGGACCAGGATTTCATTGTTTACTTCGACCGCGAGACGCCGGAGGAAGGGCGCTTCACGTTGCGCGCCCTGCAGCTGGCCCAACCGCAGCTCGAGCGCTGGTTCGGGATCAAGCGCGACAAGACGCTTCCCGTGGTCGTGTCGTCGGTGACCGATGGCGCGTCTTTCGCCAATTTCATCACGGACGCCCTCGAGATTCAATCGATGGGGCAGGGCGACCGGGCGCTCGTCTGGCACGAGTACTCGCACGCGATGATGTACCGCCACTTGCGCAACATCTTTGGACCGCCGGGGGCGATCCTGCATCTGCCATGGATGCCCGTGTGGTTCATCGAGGGCCTGGCGGAGGCAACGAGTGTTTCGGTCGGATCGGATTTCCAGGCAGGTGTCGAGCGTTATCAGGCGCTGACCGGGGATTGGCCATCTTACGACCGCATGCACAGCCTTTACGGATCGAGCTTTGCGGGTCGCGGGTATGCCGTGTCGGGCGCGTTTGTCTCCTGGCTGATCCGCAAGCAAGGTGCGGCGCGGTTGCCGGAAATCCTCGAGCGGTTTCGCGACCGCTCCATGCCCTGGTGGTGGCCATGGGCCGCAGTGCCGTTCAATGGTTTCATGCCGATGGACGACAGCCTTGGGACTCCGGGGCGTGAATTGTTCGACGCGTACAAGGCAGACGCATTGGCGCGCCATCGCCGCGTGGAAGGCGACAAGGCGATGCCAATGGCGGCCAGTGCGCGTGGCCAGGGCGCCCTTGCCATGAGTGGACTTTCTGGATCCGGGATCGCGGCGGCAATGACGACGCGCGGAGTTTATGACCCCGGTTCGGGGTGGCTGACTTCGGTCGGCCCGGGTGAGGCGGAGCGGCGGATTTCGAGTGATCCGGGTGACGCCGACCTGCACGCGTGGCGTCACACGCGCGTTGGCAAGGACATCGTCTGGATGGAACAGCGGAAGAACGTGACGCGCTTTTGCCGTGTGTCGCGCCAGTCATCGAACGAAAATCCGGGTGACATTCCTGCCCAGGCAACTTGCCCGGTGCAGGCGCGTTTTCCGCAAAGTGTCGAGTGGCTGGGTTGGGATCCAGTCGATTCCCGCGTGTACCTGAATCGCAGGACGCACACCCTCACGCGCGACCGGCACGAGATTCTCGTCTGGGAACCGGGCGACAGTGTCGTCAGGCCTTCCCGCGTGGATCCTGCCACGGCTGGCGAAGCCGCGCCATTGGCGCTGGCCCGAAACGGTGATGATCTCGTCATGATCGTGGCGGGGCGTCAGCATCGTCATCTCGTATTACTCAATCCGGCTGATGGAAACTGCCGCGGAATGCACCGGATGGTGGATCTGCCCCTTGGCGTGGAGTCGCTGCCTCGCGGCGCGTCAGCCATCGCGTTGTGGACGCCTGGCGGGACGGTGGCCCGGAAATCCCAGGCGGGGCAGTTCCGTCGCGAGTTCCCGATGGCTGGATGCTCGCTGCAATCTGGCCCCTCCTCGCCCTTGCTGGAGTCTGTCCGTCTGGTCGAGAAGAACTCAAGCGCGCGACCCGGTCTGGATGAGGCCTTGCGCCTCGCCGCGTTGAACCCGCAACAAAAACCGGAAAAACCGGTGACGAGGACAGACGAAAACGCGGTCGAGGTGCGTGATGCCAGGTGGCGCGGGCGCAGTGTGCTGGCATTTCCGTGGATAGGCGCCGATGACGCCCTCGGACCGCAGTTTGGTTTTGTCTCAGTGCCCTTGATGGATCACTTGCAGAACGAGACGGTCCGGCTGAGCTTTCTGGTCGGCGCGCAGAGCCGTTATCCGAACACGGACCTGCGACTGATCTCGACGCGTTGGCGTCCCACGCTTTCCGCGGCCGCGTTCCGTCAGCAAACGTACAACGGTGTGATGGTCATTTCCCAGGAGGGCGATCTCGCCCTCCTGGGAAATGACCATCACACCGTTGTA
>CAWUNT010000186.1:0-5095 GCA_963923405.1 uncultured bacterium
TCGCGCGGCAGGGGCGATTGGAGCGGACGGTGCTTTCGCGGATGGAGCCGGGGCAGCGGCCTGGGCACCGCCCGCGGTTGCGGCCAAGACATCGCCTTTGGTCAGTCGACCACCGCGACCCGTGCCTTCAACACTTGCCGGATTGATACCAGTTTCCGCAACAATACGACGGACTGCTGGACTCATTGTCTGGGATGCCTCGACACGCGCTGCGGCAGGCGCGGGGGCGGCAGCAGGGGGAGCAGATACTGCAGGCGCTGCGACAACAGGAGCAGGGGCTGCCGCGGACGTGCCCCCTGCCGGCTTCGCTGCTGACGTATCGATGCTGGCGATCACCTCGCCAACCGCGACTGTGTCGCCCTGCTTTCGACCGAGCGTGACAACCCCGGCCGCTTCAGCGACGACTTCAACTGTTGCCTTGTCTGTCTCAAGTTCAACGAGGACCTGGTCACGCGCGACGTAGTCGCCATTCTTCACATGCCAGCGATGGATCATCCCTTCCTTGACGGACTCACCGACGGACGGGACCTTGACGTCAACAGCCATCCCTAACTCCCGAGAAAAAATCATGAAAAGCCGCAAGCGGCCCTAGTGTCCTACCTTAATGGTCCGGTAATGACCAGAGCTTTGCAAGGAGAGGGAAATACTTGCCCAGATGGTTCTTCAACGAACCGAAGTGATCATGACGTCCAGGATTTGACGCATCTGCCGCGGACCTATCTTGTGCCCGATTCCGGCAATCTCTTGAAAGGTCACTTTGCACTCGGAGGCTGCCAAACCATCACGAAAGGCATGCGCCTGATCATGCGGGGAAATCGTGTCGTCCTTGCCGCGGAAAATAGCCACACGAGCAGGCAATCCATTCACGTCATAACCAATTGAACGGATCTCGTAAGCTACTTCACCCTCTTTGGCTGCTGATTTTTTGATCAGCTCAACGAGAGAATGGTCATCGGAATTTCTGGCTACCTGCTCGAAGTCGAACATCCCACCGCCGACGATCAACCACTGCAGGTTGCCGGACTGCTTGGCAAAAAATGCCGCCGCGGCGGCTCCAGTGCCGTAACCGTACGAACCGGAGTAGGTGCCACCAATACCGGCATTCGCTTTGAGAATGGCTTCGGCCGCGACCAGAGCTGCTTGTTGCGACTGCTTGCCCACGAGGTCTCGCTGCCCTGTCGAATTGCCGAACCCAGGCCGGTTGAATCCGGCCACATTGAAACCAGACGCCAAAAATGCCTGTACTTCTGTATTGTTACAGAAATCCCTGGAATCGAATCCGGAATCCTCGTCATGCGCCAACAGGACGACACCGGCAGCTTTTTCCAGCTGACAGGTAAACCAGGCAACAGACTGCTGCTTCTGCCCCTTCGCAGGTTTGGGGCCTTTTTTAGACTTTCCGTCGAGGGCACTGGAATCCTCAGACCCGGCTACGGAATATGTAGCCATGCCACTCGTCTGCTTGAACGGCACCGTCTTGGGCACGTCAGGGCCCGGGCTGTCGGAGATTTTCAAAGGTTCCTCCGGCCGAGGTCCTGCGCTCGTAGCGCAACCTTGATTCATGGAGGAAAGGCAGGCCGTCAACAACACCAGAAGCGCCGGATGTTTCCGGTGACACAAACTTGATTTCCAATTTGGCATGCCCGCTCCTCCTTCGTTCATCGGGAATTTTTCTCAATCAACAACGGACAGCAATTCCAACCCACGATTGAGGAGTTCCTCTGCCAACTCACCTTTTACCTTGGCGTGGTGACCAATGACTTCTCGCAGAGGGGTCGTCCAGTTGGATGACACGAGCACTGGACGTTGTGTCGCGAGTTCCAACAATTCCAGGCCAACCAGCCATTCGTCGTGATGATGCTTGATGACACTGTCCGCCAGGCTGGCCAAGGCCGCCGCATCTTTGGCATTCACGTCATTGTTTGCCTGAGCTGCCCTGGACCCGACATGACGCGCGCGAACCTCACGGATGGTCGAGTAAGCCCTGAACATCTCCTGCTCTTGCTGGGTGAAGGGCGAGGAACGGCCCGGAGAGCTGCTGACCTGGCCAAGATCGTATTCGCCGTACGTCTGGCGTTCGGCCGGACCACCATGAACCGAGGCTATCTTGCTGCCGACTATCATGTCGAATTCGCCCCACGACGGTTCAAAATAACGTTTGCTTCCGCGCGTGACCGTGCAGTCCGCGAATGTCATGTAAAGTATTTTGTCCCCGTCACGGACAATGTTCCTCAGAATACCTTCAACCTTGAATCCCGAGACAAAATCAACTGTGCAACGTGAACCGGCGATTATGCCGCCCGCCATCAACTCGTCATCACGGAGTTTGCATGGCGCCTTTGACGGCGAAAACGCAAAGTATCCGATCGGGCTGCTGAATCCTTCGGAGTGACGATCGCGACCCTGCCCAGGTAGTTGTTTTTCGTTGTGAGCAAGCTGCACAGGACCCTTGAATTTAAGGAAGTCAACGCGTCCGCCTTTTGATTCCTCCACCTCGTAGGACTCGAGGATTCCGCTGACTGACGCGCCTGACTCCATGACCACGGTATTGACGGCTTTTGAGATCAACGCCTGCTGCAGCCCTGAGGCACCACCCTTCCGGAATGACAAGGTTTCCTCAAGTTGCGCCAGAATATCAGGTAACGCTTCCAACGAATCCGCCACGAACAACTGCGGCTGCGGCTCTGTGATGTCGTAACCCTGCTCGACGCAATCCACCGTCAACCGGATCTTGCGAACCTTGCCAGAGAGGCAATGCTCGCTTTCACCGACCGACGATAGCAGTCCGGCCCCGTAAATCTTCGGATTTTTCAAGTCACCGACCAGTCCATACTCGGCGGTCCACCACGCCATGCGACCGACTTTTGCCATTTCCGAGACATGGGTGATGCCATCGTATGCCTGCTTGAGCATCTTACCCGCAGCATCAATTTCCGCCTTTGTCGCGTCAGGGTTTTCCTTGATGTCCGAAAGCCAACGGATCGCCTCGTAAAGTCTCACATCCTCGGACGAAATGATCGACTTGTTGGCCATATTGGCGTAGCGCTGCAAATACGCGCGATAGAGGGGATCGTAGAGGATAGGGATATGACCTGCCGCCTCATGGACAATATCGGGCGCCGGCGTATAAGCGACATGCTCCAGGCTGCGCATATCCATCGCGATCGGCATGATGCCGCGCGTCTGAAAATCCAGGAACGCCGCCGGTGGAATGAAACCACTCACCCCGATCGCGCCCCAGCCGAATTCCTGCAAATGGGCGTCGATCTCGTCAATCTTCGGGATCCGGTCCATGTGCATGCCGGTCTTGGTGATGCCATCCACGTACGCAGGAACCGCGTGACGCGAAAAAAAATCCCGCGCGCGCCGCATGATGTAGCGCCACGTGGCGTGCTCGACCGGGGTGTATCGTTCGTAGTGCTGGGGAACGACGTAGCGTTTCAAATAAGACGGAAGCGAATCCTCGGTGCGCATTATCCAGCCTCTTCCTAGCGGGCAGCGATTCCCGGGTTCTCGTAGAACACGTAACTCGTGCTGAAGTCGCTGAACTCGAAATAGATCTTACGCTCGTTCTCATCCTGGAGAAAGTTCTGATTCACATCAAGAACCCCATATCCGTAACGATATGGCCGGCTGGTTTCCCGGTCCCCGGTGGCTGTCGCGGTGCTGATCTTGTCAATTTTTATGAACCGGTACATGACCTTGCCTTCACTGATGACGTCCAGAACGCCGTCAGTCCCGGTCCAGTTCTGGATGCTGCGCGAGACCTTGTTTTGCAACTCCTGGGTGCAGGCCGTTAGAGACGCCAGAAGCGCGACAATAATGAATACCAGTTTCATGTCCATCCTCCTGCAAGGGTTCCTTTGGATTTTTTGTCAACCGGACGGGAGCATATCGGCCGTTGTGATGATCGAAGCAGTCAAACCCCAGACTGTGACACCATCAACACGATACAACGCGGACTCACGGCGGACTCCAAACATTGTGAAAACGAATGACTCTCGCTTCATGCTGGTCAACGCAGTCCACGGCGCGAAGTGCACAGACGCAACCTCATCGGGAGCCGGCTTGATCTTGTCATGAGAAATATTCGCCGTCACTACGCATGCGAGCACGACGGAACCATCTATCGCGCGACGCAGCGGCAGATGGCCGTGAAACATCAGGACTTCACCGGGAATCCCCAGTTCCTCGCGAAGTTCACGGAGCAATGTATCAACGGGCCCGGCGTCGTCAACTTCAGCGCGACCGCCGGCGAGTCCGATCTGGCCACGGTGAGTCCCGTAATGGGCACCACGCCGGATCAGCACAACGTCGGCTGGACTGCCTGCATTGCGCGGAGGCAAAAAAAGCAAAGCCACCGCGCTTTGTCGCGGTGGCTTCCGCTGATCCTGATGGGCGCCTTGTGCGCCGTCGACTTTCAGGGCGCCCCATCTGGACGTGACCGGATTCACATTTGCCAAGGTTTCCGGCAGGGCGCCGGCGGGAAATCCATCCACAATTGGAAAAGAGAATCTCACGCGCCCCTGTCTCAGTTCACCTTGATCTCCGGCGCCACCTCAGCGCCCGCAGCCATCGGAAGAACACGGTTTTTCCGTCCATCCGTGGTCTGGTGGGCTGAAGCGCCAGCCCCGGCGCTCATGACAGAGCGTCCGTTGAATTGAGCACCTTCGTTGATGACCAGCACAGGAGTGTAAATGTCGCCGTCAAAACGGCTTTGTGGATAAAGCTCAACCCGGATTTTGGCTTCGAGCCGGCCGTTGACCCTACCTTGAATGATAACTTCGTCGGCCTTGACTTCGGCAAGGATGGTTGCGCCTTCCTCGATCACGAGGATTCCCTCGGAGATGATCTGCCCCTCGATCTTTCCACCGATGCGACTCGATCCACGGCAGTAGAGTTTCCCGTTAAAGTGGCAACCGCTGGTCAAAATGGTCACTGCCGCGTCACGGCCGGTCGCGACTGACTTTTTCTGAGGGCGCTGACCGTTCTGGTTTGCCTCTTTCTTGCTGAACATTGGGATCCCCCTTTGTTTTCCTGGGACGACTCTGTCTCTTATACACATCTCCGAGCCCACGAGACGCTACGCTATCTC
>CAWUNT010000187.1:0-5076 GCA_963923405.1 uncultured bacterium
AACCGCCTTCAAACCAACCCTGACTCAACTACCGATCGATACGCTCGCCGGAGACAAACCTGGCGAGCGTATCGATCGGTAGTTGAGTCAGGGTTGGTTTGAAGGCGGTTCCGCTGGATTTGATTTGCACCAGCCCCATCATTTTTTGGGCTGTGGCGTCGGAGATCCCGGTCAGCTGAACAAGCGTCCGGCCGTTCTGGACGACGGCTTGATACGGGGAGGAATTCTGCCTCGCGCTATCGACGGCATTCTTGCCGGACTTGGAACAAGCGACCGGAAGTAGCGTGATCGCAATAGCGAGACGGATGAACCGCGTGCGCATGCCGAAAACCTCCAATGAGTGGTGTTCGGCTATTTGCCTCGAAATCTTTCGGGAATTCGCAGTCGATGGACTATAAAGGCGAGTCGATTACGTAAAGGTCTGATATCACTAAATTATTTATTATGATCCAGGAGGCCCGCCTGCCGCTTGACGATCTCGAGGGCCGCGCGCGTCAGGGTGACGCGACGTGTTTCCATGGTGACGGTGGCTTTTGACTGCTTTGTCGCGATGGTCTCGTTCAAAAGGTCTTCGAGGCCGGCCATGCCGCGGTCGACGAGGAATTGAATTTCGCGCAAACGGTTGCTGTAAAAGCGTTCGTCGAGTTGCGCGCGCTTCAATCGTACTTCGGCGATTTCGAGGGCCATGGCGCGGTTGTCGATTTGCAGGCGCAGGAGTTTTTCGCGGGGGACTTTCTCACCTGCGAGAACCTGCAATTTGATCAAGTTGAACTCTTCGTTTCTCAGCGTCAATTCGGACATCCGCCGGCTGATATCTCCGGTCAGGGCGATTCGTTCCATGCGCCAGCGGGCGCGATCAATATCGATCGGACGCGCGGCGGGTCCAAGTTTACCCATGACGCGAAGCTGTTCGGTATAGTCAGGGGCGGTGGTGACCGCGATCAGGTTTTCTCCGAGGAATCCTTCAAGCATCTCGCGCTGGACGAATATGTCTTCTTGCACGGCGATCGACATCGTGTCGGGGATACCGAGGAAATCGCCGTCGTGAGGGAGAGCCGGGAATTCGACCATAGGGGCGGTCACAGCCAGCTCCGCCATCGCGGGGGGCGCGGCGAATTGGAACAGTACCCCAAGGCTGAGCGTCATAAATCGTGATGTCAGGGTGCAGTTGGCGTGCGAGGTCGTCATGGTTACCCGGGGGTCCCGTGGTTGAAAGTAGCCATGTTTCTATATTATTTTAATAAAATGTAAAGTTATTTTATTAAATAGTAATATTGGGGGGTTAGTTGCCCCCGAACAGTTCCCGGGCCTTGACCTTGCGGTACTCGAAGATTTTCGTGACGTCGTTGGCGACAAAGGGTCCGGCCGTGACCTTGCCGAGAAGGCCCATCGGGACGCGGTACTGGACGCGGTCGGTCATGAGGGTGCCGCCGCCCAAATCTTCAAACGTGTGGGTGTGATGCCACAGCGCATAGGGTCCTTTGATCTGATTGTCGACAAACTTGGCGGGCGGGTTCCACGAGATGATCTCCGTGCGCCAGCGCAGAGGGAATCCGTGCAGCTTCAATTGGTAATCGATCAGCGTCCCGTTGGCGATTTCGCGCGTGCTCTTGCCGACCACGTGGAAGTTGAGAAAGGGTGGAGTGAGAATTTCGAGGTTCTTCTCGTTCTGGAAAAACGGGAAGAGTTCCTTCACGGGTTTTGGGAGCCACTGGCGCACGCGGATTTCACTGATACCCTTCTGGACATCATCGCCGCACAAATCCTGCAGGGCGCTTTGCACGGTGTTGAACTGGAAGGCAAAGCCCTGGGCGATCGCCTTGCGAGGAAGGACTTTCTGACTGCCAAGAACGAGGACTGCCTGCGATCCCAGCGCCAGTTTCAACGCGATGGCGGGAGCCGGGGGCATGACGGGGCGTTTGACGAGGCGCGCGAGTTCGTGCGTGAAGGCGGCGTTGGTGGCTGGTTCTGGTGCCGTCGCGTTGAAGATGCCGCTGGCCTTCGTGTTGGAGATCGACCACAGGATCATCTGGACGAGATCATGCATGTGGATCCAGGCGAGCCACTGGCGTCCTGATCCCAGGTTGCCGGCGGCGCCGCCGCGGAAGATCGGCAGGACTTTGCCCAGCATCCCGCCGCCGTGACCAAGTACAACGCCAATGCGCAAGATCACCAGGCGAACGTGATCCGGGAGGTTGCGCGTGGCGGAGACTTCCCATTCCTTGCAGATTTCCGGAAGCAGTCCCTTGCCGGGCGCGGAATTCTCGTCGAGGGTCTCGTCGCCGCGATCACCATAAAATCCGATGGCCGACGCATTCACCAGGACCGTGGGCGACTTGCCTGATTCCTTGAGTTTCGAGAGCGCGCGGACAATGGCCGAAGTCGGTTGCGTGCGCGAATCGTACAGGGCGCGGATCCGTTCCTCGCTCCACGGCTTGTCTTGAATGCCCTCGCCCGCGAGATTCACGATCGCGTCGTGGCCGGAGAGGTTTGACGTCAATTCGCCTTCGTTGGCAGGATCAAAAGGCAGTATTTTGCACGGAAAAGGCAGGTCGATGCGTGCGCGCTCGACATTGCGGACGAGGGCCGTGACTTCGTGTCCGGCGCGCACGAGAGCGATTCCCAGTTCCTGTCCGACAAATCCGGTCGCTCCGACGATGGCTACTTTCATATGATCCTTTGTCCTTTGATCCAGACTTGGCTTGGTTCGTTACGCCCGAGATCTGCCAGCCATTCTTCGTGAGTGCGCATTGGCTGGACCAGGAAGTCGGCGTCAAATCCGGAGTGGATGGCGCCCTTGCGGTCATGCAGGCGCAGGGCATGGGCCGCGGCGTAGGTGACGCCCGCGATGGCTTCTGCCGGTTTCAATTTGCAATGCAGCGCGGCGATGGTGGCAATCATGGGCAAGTTGTCGGCCACGCATGATCCGGGATTGAAATCCGTGGCGACGGCCACGGCGCATCCGGCGTCGATGAATTTGCGGGCGTTGGTATAGGGAATGTTTGAATAGATGGAAGTGCCGGGCAGAAACACGGCGCATACGCCTTTCGCCGCCATTTCCTTGACGCCGGCGTCGCTGGCGAATTGCAAGTGATCGGCGCTCTCGGCGCCGTATTCAGCGGCAAGGGATGCGCATCCCGATTCGCTGAATTCGTCTGCGTGCAGTCGTACGCGGAGCCCCAGTTTTTTTGCGGCATCAAGATACGGTCTGGCATCGGCAACAGAGAAGTAACCATTCTCGACAAAGGCATCGACGCAATCAGCGAGTTTTTCGCGTGCGACGACCGGCAGCAGTTTTTCCGCGGCCTCGTGCGCCCATGATGCCGCCGATTTGTGTTCGGGTGGAACGGCATGGAGGGCGAGGCAAGTTACGGTCAGATGCTGGGGCGTTTTTTTCGCGGCGGTGCGCAGGACGCGAAGTTGTTTCAGTTCGGATTCGACTGACAAACCATAACCAGATTTCGCCTCGACGGTAGTCACGCCGTGGCGGAGGAATGTGTTGAGTCGCGTCAGGGTTCCCGCGAGGAGTTCATCTTCGCTGGCCGCGCGCGTGGCGGTGGTGGAATTCTTGATGCCGCCGCCGGCCGCCGCGATTTCCTGGTACGTCGCGCCTTCAAGGCGCATGCAGAATTCCTTGGCGCGGTTGCCGCCGAATACCGGATGCGTGTGGCAGTCGACGAGGCCCGGCATGACGAGGCCGCCATGCGCATCGGCGAGTACGGCGCCGTGCGGCACGTCAGGGGCTGCGCCCGTCCCGTATTTTTCGATCTTGCCGTCTTTGACCAGTAGCCACGCGTTTTTCACAATGCCGAGGTCCTCTGTGGAGACCCGGCTTGCGCGTTTCTCATTCGCAAGGGGAGCCAGCGTCAGCAGTTCCCCGATGTTTGTCACCAGAACGTTCATCTACGTGCAATCTCCGCTGGAATCACGAATCGGTGTACTTGATGCTCCAGTCCGTGCCCGCAGTCCCGTCGCGCAGTTCGATGCCGCGCGTCAGGAGTTCGCCCCGGACTGCATCTGCTGCTGCAAAATCCCGTGCAGCCCGCGCCTCAGCCCGTCGCGTGATCGCCCCCTGGATTTCCGTCTCCGTGATGCCGAGTTCCGGAAGAAGGCGCATCTTCAAGTCGCGCGTGGCGGCCTTCGGTTCCTGGTCGAAGAGGCCCAGTACGTTGCCGACTTTCAAAACGGCGTCACGCAACTGCGCCGCCTCGGCGATCTTCGGCGCGGATTTTTTTCCGGCGGCGAGTTCACGGCCGGCTTTCATCGCCTTGTTCAGGGACGCCAGGGCGGCCGCTGTATTGAAATCATCGGACATGGCTTTGTGGAATTCGCCGATGAGCCAGTGTTGATCCAACTGATCCGCGGGAGCGTGGACTTTTTCAGGGGCCATCTGGTTCAGCAAATCCAGGGTCTCATAGAAATAAAGTAGACGCCTGTGGCACTGCTGGAATACGGCCTTCGAGAAATCGACGTTGGACGAGTAGTGGTATTGCAGGATGCCGAATCGCAGAACTTCCGGCGTCCACGACTTCAGGAAGTCCTGGATCGTGATGTGGTTGCCGAGGCTCTTCGACATCTTTTGTTTTTCGATCGTCAAAAGGCCGCAGTGCATCCAGCACGACGCGTAGGGCGCCTTGTTGGCACTCTCCGACTGGGCGATCTCGTTCTCGTGATGCGGAAAAACAAGATCGCGTCCGCCACCGTGGATCTCGAAGGAGTTGCCGAGGTACTCTTTGCTCATCGCGCTGCACTCGATGTGCCATCCCGGGCGGCCGCGGCCCCACGGGCTGTCCCAACTGGCGTCGGGGACGTCGTCTTTTTTCCACAGGGCGAAGTCGAGAGGGTCTTCCTTTTCGCCTTGCACGAGATCGCGCGTGCCGCTGCGGAGTTCATCCGGGTTGCGGCCCGATAATTTTCCGTAATCGCTTTTGCGGCGGACCCGGTAGTAAACGTCGCCGGACTTCGTCGCGTAAGCGGCTTCGTTACGAATCAGGTCTTCGATCATGCGGATGATCTGCGGGATCATTTCGGAGACGCGCGGCTGGTGATCCGCCGGGCGCACGCCGATCGCCGCCA
>CAWUNT010000188.1:0-5049 GCA_963923405.1 uncultured bacterium
TCACTTGTTTCTCAGCGTCATTTGGGCGCTTCAAACAAGGCAGTCGCGGCCCAGACGGAGAAGTTGTCATCCGGATACCGGATCAACAAAGGCGCTGACGACGCGGCCGGGTTCGCGATCGCCGAGGCATTGAAGGGCGACATCCGGTCACTGGCCCAGGCGCGTCGCAACGCGAATGACGCTGTGTCACTCGTCGAAGTCGCCGAAGGCGGTCTCGACGAGATCAACAACATCATGATCCGTTTGCGCGAACTGACCGTGCAGGCGGCGTCAGACACGATCGGCGTGCGCGAGCGTACGTACTTGAACGAAGAATTCATGGCGCTCAAGGACGAGATCGACCGGATCGCGACTTCGACTGAATTCAACGGCACGCGCCTCCTCACTGGCCAGAAGGAACTCGACCCGTCGCTGCTGGTTGACCACAACTACTCGCCGCTCGAGATCCAGGTCGGCAAGGACTACTATCCGGGGCCCGACGCCATCTCCGCGCCCAATCCTGTGGACATCATCCGCCTCAACCTGGGCAACTTCAACGCGTCGACCGATGGCGAGAATTCTCTTGGTCTTGGCAGCGCGCAAAACTCTGAAGGTACCCGTATCGACAATAAATCGTCCGCGCAGAACGCCATCGTGGTCATCGATAACGCGATGAACAAGATTGCTTCCTATCGCGGCAGTCTTGGCGCGGTTCAAAACCGTTTCCAGAGTACGGACCGCAACCTCGGCATCCAGATCGAGGCCCTCTCGGCAGCCCGTTCACGGATCAAGGACGCGGACTTCGCGGCCGAATCCGCCGAACTCGCGCAGCAGAGCATCCTGCAGCAGGCTGGCGCCGCGGTTCTCGCCCAGGCGAACCAGTTGCCGAACATCGCGCTCAAGTTGTTGCAGTAAGTATTCGGCTGCCTCGCGGCCACCAGCATTTCCTGAAGACATCCGCCGCGAGGCGGATGTTTTTTTTTGTCCTTCAGGCTCGTTCACTTTTTGACGCGCGGCAAAATTTTCCCATTCTGGAATCTGACGCAAAGTGTCAGCGCCTTGGCGCAGGCGCGGTTCATGGTCAAAGTCCCCAAAAGATTCCCCTGCTCAATCTTTTCGTGACGTTGCGGATCGTTCGTGCGCGTCGATGTTGGCCCGGTGACACGTTGGCCCGCAACTTGCTTTGGGAATCTTGACGCATCAGATTCATTCACGTTCCGTTTGTCCTGAACAGGGGAGTTCAATGCTTCACGGGATTTACACGCCACTTTCCGGTGCGCTCGCGCAGGAACGCGTGCTGGAAATCATCGCCAACAACCTGGCGAACGTGAACACAACCGCGTTCAAGGGCGACAACATCTCGTTCAAGCTGCTGGATAGCGAGCCGGAGAAGAATTACGCGAGCCCCCTGCCTCCGGCGAACTTCAAGGTCGACTTGAATGAATACATGCCATTCAAGGGCAACGAGATCGCCTTCGTCGGGATCGCCGACATCGAGCGTGACATCAGTCAGGGACCGGCGATCGACACGAAGAACCCGACGGACCTCATGATCGAGGGTGAGGGCATGTTCGCGGTCCAGACTCCGGACGGAGTGCGCTACACCCGCGGTGGTGACTTCAAGATCAGTCCGGACGGTGTTCTCATGACGTCATCCGGCCATCCTTTGATGGGCGAGCGCGGTGATATTTTTGTCCGGTCAAGTGCCTTCGAGGTCAATCATCGCGGGGAGATCTACCAGGACGGTGAACTCGTCGACCGCATCAGGATTTACGAGTTCGCGGACCAGCGCCAGCTCGAGCGCACCGGCGACAACTATTTCCACTTCGGCGGACCAGACGCCGACCGGACCCTGGCAGCGAACACCTCTGTCCGCCAGGGCTACCTTGAGGGTTCCAATGTGAACGCGATCAAGAGCCTCACGGCCATGATCATCGCTCACCGTTCCTTTGAAGCGTATCAGAAGGCGATCTCAAACTACGACAAGATGCTTGAAAAAGGCTCCAACTCCATTGGTGAAGTTAGAGCGTAAACCGGAGGGTTAGATCATGTTGCGTTCATTGTTGACCGCCGCGACCGGGATGGAATCGCAGCAGACAAACATTGACACCATCGCCAACAACTTGGCGAACGTGAACACCAACGCGTTCAAGCGCTCGCGCGCCAACTTCCACGACCTTCTGTACCAGACGGTCCGCGCGGCTGGTCAGAGCGCGACCACCGGAACCGTCGTTCCGAGTGGCATCCAGATCGGTGCCGGTTCCCGCCTCGCTTCCGTGGACAAACTGTTCACGGAAGGCGGCATCAAGGTCACCGAGCGCAACCTCGACTTCATGATTGAAGGCCAGGGGTTTTTCCGCATCCAGAAGGATGACGGGACGATCGCTTACACGCGCGATGGTCACTTCGACAAGGACAACACCGGCCGTCTTGTGACATCGGATGGTTTTCCGGTTGTTCCCGAGATCACGATTCCCCAGAACGCGACCGACTTTCACGTCGGAATGGACGGCATTGTAACGGTCAAGGTCGATGGTGAGACGCAGGAAATCGGTCAGGTCCAACTCGCTACCTTCATCAATCCAGCCGGCCTTCAGTCGGCGGGCCGCAACCTGTATACCCCGACCCGCGCCAGCGGAGAGCCGGTCGTCGGCAACCCGAACCAGAGTGGCGTCGGCCGGATCGCGCAGTACCAGTTGGAAAACTCCAACGTGAACATCGTGGAAGAAATGGTCAACATGATCACAGGCCAGCGTGCCTACGAGATCAACTCCAAGGTGATCTCGACCAGTGACCAGATGCTGCAGACGACCAACAACGTCCGGTAATGAGGCCGGACCCTGAATCGGCAGGGCATCGCAAATGAATCGCAGGCAAACCGCTACCGTCATCATGGTGTGCGTCGCGGGCGTCCTCCCGGGCGCCCTCGCGCCCTGTGACGTCGCGCGCGCGGTAGTCCGTCCAGCGATCGCCAAATCCCAGGGCGAAATGCCGGGATCAGGGGAAATCCTCCAACCGGCGACGCCGCGTACCGCGATCGCGAAACAACCGGCGGACACATCCTCTGCCCCGGATTCTGCCGGTTCCATCGCCATTGAGTTGCGACCACGCGCGGAGACTGAGTCGGCCCGGGTGATGCTGGACCAGATCGCGACATGCGTGTCGGCAAGGACGCGGGATTTTGATTGCGCCGAGATTCTCGCTGTCGATGCCGGCGCCGCTCCGTCTCCCGGCCGGACTGCCCGTTTCTCTCGCGCTTCCGTGACGGAGATCCTTGGCAAGGAATTCCCCGGCGCGTCGATCGAGGTTCTTGGCGCCGAGAGCGTCTTTGTCTCAGCGCGCGGTGTTCCTCTGGCGGATGAATTGCTGGCGAACCCCTTCCGGCGTCAGCTCGAGGAGCTTTTTGTCGCCAACACCGATTTCCGTGTTCAGGTCACGGGACTCCGCATCGAACAGCGTCCCCAGGTCCGCCCCGGTGATGTCTCTTGCCGCTTCGCCCAGTTGGACTTGCTTAAACAGCGTATGCAGGATCCCGCCGGAGCGCCAATCGAGTCCGACATCGAGAGTCTTGTCACCCGGATCCATAACGGCGCGCTTTTCAACGCGCAATGTGTCCAGGAAATCTCATCGAACGGTGAAGTTGAGGATGATTCCCCCCGGGAGTCCATCGAACCGCCGTTCTACGTGCAGTTCATGCCCAGGATCCTCGTCGAGCGGCGGATGCCCGTGGCCCGGCATGACTTGCCGCCGAAGACTCTTTTCCGCGACGAGGATGCCGTTGAGGCATGGGTTCCATGGACTCGCGGGACTGGCAGGGCGGTGCGTGACGTGTCATCCCTGGTGGGGATGGCGCTTGTTCGACCCGTGCAGGCGGGTCAGACATTACTCATGCGCGACTTCGAACGTCCGGTCGTGCTGCGTCGCGGGGATACGGTCCAGCTTCAGCAGAAAAACGGGGATCTGACAATATCCAGCAATGCGGTCGTGGTCACGCAAGGCGCCGTTGGTGACCGCATTGAAGTCCAGGCCGTCGCGACCAGGAAACGCCTCCGTGCCGTCGTGAAGTCCAACTCGGTCGTGGAGGCAATGTAACATGCCCGCAGTCCGCAAAGTCGCAGACATGATTTTCTTGCTGGTGCTGGGTTTGCTCTCGCCGGTTTTTGTCTCGTGCGCGACCAGCGAATTGATTTCCCAGCGTCCAGTCGAGCCAGAGGTCACCGGGGAACCTGTGACCCACGGTCCGGGTGTGCCCGCCCCGGAGCGCAAGGACCTGTTCACGCGGGAACGCCGTCCTGTGATCAAGGAAGTCGCGCGTGATCCAGATGGCACGGGGTCCCTGTTTCCTCTCGATGATCCCCGCACGAACCTCATCGTTCAAAATCCCCTGCGCACCGGAATGCTCCTTGACGTGAAGGTTGTCGCGACGCGCTCGCCCGCGAACGACAACGGCAAGTCGTCGAAGCCTTCTGCCGGGGGAAACAAGCAACCTGACGGCGCGGGAGGATCTGGAGACCTGGCCGCCTCGGTCCCGAAACTCGAACCCGCGGAACCAGGTGCCGCGCCCCTGAAGTCAATCAAGATGCGGCTCGACTCAATCCTGCCCAACGGTGATGGCATTGTTACCGTGACGCGCTCTTCAAGTCGCGAAGGTGAGTTTCACGAGGTCTACGCGCGCGCGTCGATTCCTGCGGAACGCATGATTCCGGGCGCCGCGCTGACCACGGCAGACTTGTTTGACGTCACTTGGGCGGATTTTGACGGGACTCAAACTACCGAGCGGCGTTCGACCGCGTGGGAAGACGAGTACTCGCTGCGTTTGAGCGGGTTTGACGAGCTTCGATCCAGGCAGGCTCTGGCGGTCGAGGAAGGTCGCCGTCAAGTCGAGGCTGACAAGGAAAAGGTCGCGCAGGAATCCCGCCGCAACGCGGAAGAACGCGCGCGATCCGCGAAACAGCGCGACGAGTTGCAGCAGAAACTGCGTGAGGCCGAGGCGAGGATCGCGGAACTGCAAAAAGGCGCCGCTCCGGAACCGAAGTCAGCCCCGGTGGCAACGCCAGCCGCCTCTGACGC
>CAWUNT010000189.1:0-5041 GCA_963923405.1 uncultured bacterium
CCGTTCTTCATTCCGTTAAACGCGATGAACCGGTCGTTGAAGCGCGGTGGGGGCGGGGCATTGTCCGAGGGCTTTGCGAAGAAGCTCAAGTTTTGGGGGGGCGGACTGCCCTTGATCTTGAGGCTGTCCGTCACGCGAAAACGCCATGAGTTGATGTCGGTTGGCTCTTTTTCAATCTTGATGAACTGCAGGGCCGTAATCTCAGGTGATTGCTTGTACAGGCTCATGAACTCGCTGATGTCAGGAGTTTCGGGGCAGGTTGGCCGGGCGGCTTGCGCCACGCCGCACCACAGGTGCAAGGTCATGGTGAAAAACACGGGAAAAACCAGAGCCGTAACCAGAAATTTTTTCATCGATCACCCTGATGGAGGTGGGACTGGCCGTTATCAACCTTTGAGCGCCACAATCGTGACACCGTCACCACCCTCCTGGCTTTCGCCCGGGCGGAAGGAAATGTTGTACGGGCAATCACCGCGGAGGCAGCGCCGGATCGCGTTCTTCAGTTTGTCGGTTCCATGTCCGTGAACGATCACGATCGCGCCTTCTCCACGCAACAATGCCTTGTCGATGAAATCCAGGGTTTTCGAGATGGCCGTGTCGGCGTCCATGCCGCGAAGGTCCAGCGTGTTGGTGGGGGTTTGCAGTACCAGCGCCGGTATCTCCGGAGGCGGATTCAGGGGGTTCAAGGCCCGTGATTTTGGTGGCGCGACGGTTTGTCCGCGTGGAGTGCTTCCGGACTCTTCCAGCAATCGCAGGTCATGGGCCGGCACGCGCAACTTGACGAGGCCGACTTGCACCTCCGCGGGGGAGGATTCTCCTTCCGCGGGCCTGAGGATCTGCCCTTCCTTGCGCAGCGGCACGACAAAAACCTTTTGACCCGTGCGCAGGGCTTCGCCGGGAGTCATGGGTCTGCCCGGAAGGACTTCGCCTTCACGTCCGCGTCCGATGATGTCGCGGGTTTTCTGGTCAAACTGGCGCATTTTCTCGCCTGACGCGGTGGCGATCCCCGACGCGGTCTCAATGGCTTGCTGTACGTTGCCGGATTCGGCTTTGCGCAGCGCTTTGAGCGCGGCCTTCAACTGGTCCTGCAATTCACGGACACTTTCGCGCATTGACTCGATTTCGTCTTCCTGGTTTCGCGCCGCCTTGCGCGCGGCATCCCGTCGCGCTTCCTCGAGGGCTTTTCTCTCGCTCTCAACGCGGGCCAGAGCCTCTTCGGCCGCGAGTTCCTTGCGACGAAGGTCTCCGCGCATGCTCTCTGTTTCTTCACGCGCTGCCAGGAGCTGGTTGATGGCGTGTTCGAGTGTGGACGCGCTGGTTCCACGGAGTGCCTTGGCGCGATCAATCACTGACGCGGGCAGGCCGATCTGGCTGGCGACCTCAAGTCCATAACTCTGACCCGGGACATCAAGTATCAGCTTGTACGTCGGGCGCATTGTTTTCAGTGAGTATTCCATCGACCCGTTGCGGAATTTTCCCGCGCCCTGTCGACTGTCAACCGACGCGAGTCCCTTGAGGCTGTCGTAGTGGGTCGTGGCAAGTGTTGTTGTGCCCCGTGTCGCGAGCGTCTCCAGCACTGCCTGGGCAAGAGCCGAACCAGTTTGGGGTTCTGTTCCAACGGCCAGCTCATCGAGGAGCGCGAGATCCCTGGGGCCAGCCTTTTCCAGGATCGGCTTGAGGCCGAGTACGTGTCCCGAGAATGTCGACAGGCTGGCGGCGAGGTTTTGCGCGTCACCCAGTTCGAGGAAGATGTTGTCAAAGAGGAACATGCGGGAAGCCCGGTCAGCGGGGACGAGGAGTCCTGCCTTGGCCATCAGATGCAGCATTCCAACTGTCTTGAGAACGACGGTCTTGCCGCCAGCGTTGGGTCCGGAAATGATCAGGCAATTTTGTGATCCGGACAGGCTGATGGTGTTCGGGACTGCCGTGTTCTTCATCCTGGTAAGTGACACAGGCGCGAGTTCCGCCGCGACTTCACTCGCGTCAGGGATTTCCTGCGCGGCAGGCAGTTCGGGGGCCTTGCGAATCAGTGGATGGCGTGCCGCGCGCAGGTCAAGCACGGGTTCAGCGGCCAGCTCGACCGGATTTGCGTCCAGTTGGATCGCCAGTCCCGCCTGGGCTGTCATGAAGTCCAATTGAACCAGTTCGTCGTAATCGACACGCATGGTGTCGAGTTCCGTCGCGGCCAGTCCGCTCAGTGTTTTGAAAATGCGAAGGATTTCCAGTTTTTCCGCCAACTGGTTTTCCAGCCATTCGGCATTCAACGGAGCGACACTGGAAGGTTCGAGGAACAGTGTCTGTCCGCTGTCGGAGGTGTCAACGATCGTGCCCGGCACGCGTCCCCGGCCATCAAGGCGGATCGGTACCACGTAACGCTCGTTCCGGACCGTGAAAAAATCATCCTGCAAGTATTGCTCGACGCTGGCCTCGCGCAGGACTTTCTTGATCTGGTCCTCGATCCGTTTCGCGAGGGAAATCTTCTTGCGGCGGATTGACGCCAGTTCCGGTGAGGCGTCATCGAGCAGCGTCCCGTCAGGGCTGACCGCCTTGTCAATCGCGGTCATCAATTTGGGCACCGGGTAGATCTGGTTTTTCAGGCGCGCCAAAGTTGACGATTTCGCGGCGAAGTTGACGCAGAAACCGTGGACCTTCTGGATGGCTTGAAGGAGTTGCAGCACCTGGCGCAACTCAACCCCACCAAGGATCTGGCCAAGTCCGAGGGCGCGGAAAATCCTGCGCATCGGTGGCAAGTCCCCGATTGGCGCGCGGTATCCCTGCCGGACAATCTCTTTCAACGAAGATACGTCGCTCCAGCGGCCCTCGATTTCAGCGCGATCAAGGTCTGGCTGGAGTTCAAGGCACAGTGTCTGCCCGTCGTCAGTCTGGCTGAAAGCCGCAAGGGTTTCCAGCAACACTGGCCATTCTAGTTTTTCTAGTTCAACTGGTTTCAAGGCCAGCTTTGCCCTCCTGGCAGGTCGCGCGTCACTCTGTTCCGTTTGAAATGCTTCATTAGGTTATAAATGGTTTTTAGTCTTCAATACAGTTCGAAAACAATGTCAGGGTTGGCGTCTTCGTAAAATCCGGCCTGCATGAGCACGATATCCTCGCGCGTAACGGATGACGAGGAATCCACAGGCAACGAGGATCAAAGTCTGGGCGGGCAGCAGTGTCCGCGACGCGGAGAAAGTCAAATGCCACGCGAGGTCATGGTGCGTGGTCATGTATACAAGAACCAGGAAACCGGCATAGGCGAGCGCGCTGAAACAGGTGGACGAAATCTGGCACATCGCCGGATCGCGCCGGTCTCTCTGCCATGCCAACGCGATCAGTATCCCGCCCGGGAGCCATATCCACCAAGGCGCGAAAAAGACGGAGAACGCCCGATCGATCATTTGCCATGAGTCCCGTTCGCTGACGCGCCTCACGAATCTTGCCCATGCCGCGCCGGGGTCGGACGCCATGTCATTGAGAAGGTTCCATCGCGAGCAGAACAAGCGCCACACGGTGAACGTCACGAGGCCAGGGCCTGCCGCGAGGCAGAATGGCTGAAGGCGAAATCCCGGAGGACGGAACAGTATCACGGTCGCGACCAGCAGGATCGCGGACAAGGGCAAGCCCTCGAATTTCAAATTGAGGATCATGGCCAGAGCAAGACCGCAAAACATGGCTGGCGTCACGGAGTCGACCCCGTGCATGCCGGTGTGATGTGCGTCGGGTTTTTCATGGTTTACAGACATGAGCCAGGTCGCGCCGGCAAAGCCAGCGCACCATCCGGCGATCAAACCATCCATGTAACCGTTGTACAGCAAAAAACCGGCGCCGGAGAGGATCACGACCAGCAGCAGCAAGCCATCAATCCATCGCCTGCCAGCGAGGGTATCCGCGAGGAAACAAAACAGCGGCGCCCAGACGAGCGCAACCGCGTATTTGGGCAGGTAGTCGTTCCACGATCCGGAGAAGTTGGCAATCGATGCAGCCAATGCGGGGACCATTTTGGGATAGTCGGGGTGGCTGAAAAAAACGCCCGCGTCCTGGAATCCGGCCCCCGGGTTGATTCCCTTGCCGTAGAAGATCATTTTGGCGTGAAAAAACCAGATCTCTTTCGCGTCACCGTCGATGACCGGGTACATCACGCACAACCAGGCCAGCGGCAGCCAGAGGGCCGGAAAGGAGAGCAGGCGCGGCGTCAGGGCCGGGCGCCAATCGTCGCGTTTGGCGCGCAAAGTGGCGAAGCCGGCGGGCACGGCCGCGACGGCGCACAACAGCGAAAGCGCGTCAGCGATGAGGCTGTTGCCCGCAGAGAGCTCGAACGCGTATCGCATGAAGAGACCAAGGCCGAGGGGAATGCCGAAGGCGCTGGTCCACGGCATGGACCTGATTGATGGCGCGCCAATGAGGCGGGATCTCGTTCCGAGGAAGATCAACAGGTAGCCGCCCAGCCAGAAGATGAGCGTGGGCTCGACAATGGACGTCACGAACGGTTCAACGCGCGCAAGTGACATGGATCACCCCGCTGGCCAGGGGTTTGCGTTCGCAAGTGATGAAATCGTCTTGTCTGGACTCGTCGACAAATCCGTTGGTGGCGCGAGGGTTCTGCCTTTTCGGCCAGCATCCCTCGATCATGCGGTGTTTGGCCGGACCTGATCCCTGGTAGACGGAGTCATCAACGAAATACTCCGTGATCCCGCGATCGTTCAGGAATTCGCATATGAGCGCGACGCGCGCCGGCAACATGTCGAGCCTGGTCACGGGATTTCCCGCGACTTCGACACGGTCAGCGATCTGTGTGAAGTAAGGCGTGGACGAATCGACCAGCTGTCTCATCGCGGGGATCCTTCCGGCGAGCAGCCAGGTGAACCCGAACGCGGCAAAGCCAGCCAGCAGACGCTGCATGTCAACAAAAGGTGTCATTTCAGTGTGCCAAATGTGCTTTTAAGGTTATAAATGAGTTTGCGAGTATAAACATCGATAATTTTAGGATAATCCGCCTGTGAACCCGGTAGCGGTCTCGATGCTGGCTTTCGTTTTCATTCTGGGACCT
>CAWUNT010000190.1:0-5036 GCA_963923405.1 uncultured bacterium
GGCGATCGTTCCCGGCTCGTCGTGGCCCCCCGTGACTTCGACTTTCGTCGCGTACACGCGGACGGTCATCACGCCGGCGTCAAAATGGAACTCCACTGGATTATTCTCGCGCAAGTGAATGCGGAACAACTTGTTGCGTGGCACCGGCTCCGAGATGCCGTTCATGAACGCCACGATCTCGGCAATCTCGCCCGACGTGAAGTTCACTCCACCGAGGAGTGACTGCAGGACGTGGTTGATGACCACGCCATTCAAGTGCACGGACATGGGGCCGCGTGACGGATCCGTCAGGCGCGGGTCTGGTGTCCCGACAGTGTCTTGCGGTGCCCACGCGGTCAGGTACGCGCCCTTTTCGGTGGTTTTTGCCAACAGCTGGCCAGGCAGGCGATTCTTCTGCACGAATCCGCGAATGAAATATTTCTTGAAGGCGACATTGGCCGGGTGGAGGACTTCCTTCGTCTTGGCGTCAGCCATGGAGCTCAGTTCCCCCGCGACGCGCATGGAGATCTGGTACTCCTGGTTGGCCTTTTCCTGCATGAGTTTGCGCCATGCCGCGTTGTAGGCCAATCGACGCTTCAGCCGTTTGAACAGGCCGCCCGCCCATACATTGACGTCGTGGATGGTCATCTCAGTCCATGCTGTCGTCGTCGCCGGAGTCACAAGGATTCCCTTGTTCGGGTCCAGGAAAATCGTCTTGGTCGTCGTCGCGCGCGAATAACTGGAGAAACTGACGTCGACACCGATGCTCGGCGTCGGACGGTTGTATCCAACGGTGTCAGCGGTTGTTTCCGACTCGATCACGAGGTCGATGGCCGCGTTTTCGCCGTTCGGTCGCACGCGCAGGGTGGCATTGGCCTTGGTCAGGGTTGTGCCGCGGATGAAAGTCCCGGAGACCCAGTCCGCGATCGACCGGCTGTCCTCGATCGACATGTTCAGCAACTTGCTGATCGCCTCGGCAGAAAGTTTCAGCGACATCGCCCGTTCGGTCGGGGCGTTGTCCGCGGGAGTGTCTTCAGCCCGGGCGGCGGTCGCCATCGGTCCCATCGTTGCGGCGGCGGTCACGGAGGCCAGGAGGGTGGCGATTGTGGCCGTCTTGATGGCGGTCAGCACTGGGTTTTTCATTAAAAACTCCAAAAAATTTTATGAACGAACAATAAAAATTCTCGAATTCTATACACGGTCGGGCCTGTTAAATCCAGCCGAAAAGCCGATTTTTCCACAAAATCGTACTAAATATCAATGATTACGGTATTTTATAATTCAGCCAGGGCCGCATGAACGGCTTGCGCGATGGGCCCCGCGCCCGGCGTGTCAGAGTGGACGCAAATCGTGTTCAAACCCGAGAATCGGATTTCACCGCCTTCGATCGTGGACAATCCCGCGCCTGAGGCCAGGGCCTTCGCCTGACGGGCTGCCGACGCCGGATCCGTGATGATCGCGCCCGGGATATCCCTGGACGCCAACTTTCCCAGATTCGTGTACGCGCGGTCGGCGTATCCCTCAAACCAGACAGGGATGCCAGCCTCGGCGCACGCCGCCGCCAAAACTCCCCCGGGCATCGTGATGACCTTCATTCCCCGGGGAACGATTCGCGCGAACTCGCGGGCCAGGCTCATGTCGGTGTACAGCGCATGATAGAGCGCGCCGTGCGGCTTCACATGCGTCAGCGCCATGCCCCTTGCCTTCGCGATCCGGGCCAGCACGCTGATTTGCCCGTCCATGCTGGCCCGGAATTCATCGCGTGGCATTTCCATCGCGCGCCGTCCGAAACCATCGCGATCGGGCCATGACGGATGCGCCCCCGCCCGCAACTGAAACCGCGCCGCGAGTTCCAGGGCCGCGGCCATCGTTGCCTCACTGCCGGCATGCCCGCCGCACGCGATGTTGATCGAATTCACGAATGGCGCGATCGCGGCGTCATCCCAGCCCTCGCCAACGTCCGCGTTGATGTCGATAACATGGCCATGTTCCATGGCCGATATCCTACCGGAAACCCTGCGATAGTGGCTGTTTTTTTCAAATGGGCGATATTTGCGGGCTCAACGCATGCGCGCCCGGGACGAAAAAAACAGGTGGCAGTTATTTCCCGGAGCGATCGCGTCGTCATGCGGACACCTTACATCCATGTTTGCCTCGCCTTGATTCATGGCGCTGTCGCCTGCAAGCACAGACCGTCCATGACGTCCACGTCGCCCGCCGCCGCGTTGCGTGACGTGGAAGTCCCCGGCGTCGACGGGGCCCCTGCCCGCGTCATCTTCGAGGACAAGGGCAAAGTCCACGTGCGCGGATGCCCCGCGAACAAGGTCATTCCGGTCAGTGGAACCCTCAGTGCCAGGGATTGCGACGTTGATTTGAAAATTTCTGCCTTGCCCGCCGCCACTTACAAGGATCGCCTGGCAAAGGCGCTCAGCGTCCGGTCAGGTGAGTCTGTCGCGCGCGCCGAAATTGAGGTCGAGAAAGTTGACTTCGAGTCCACCAAACTGCGCCGCAATCAACTGGATATCCGTCTCAGTGGACGAATTGATGATGCCAGTTTGATACCGCAGATAAACCGGTCGGACGCGCGCGGCATGGAATTGCGCGCCAAACTCGTGACGGTCAGGTCGCGCAACGCGCAATTCGAGCGCGTCATCCACGCCCTGAAATTTACGTCCGCAAAACAATATTACGCGCCCGGCATTGATCAGTCCGTGGCGCTGGCTCCCTTCGAGGCACCGGCCCGGAGGATGAACATCATCAGCCCGGGATCATGCGTCAAAAGAAACGAGCTGGGCATGGTGTTTTGCGACATTCCGGCCGGGTCGTTTGTCATGGGATCCGCGCCGGCTGCGCCTCCCCTTGCCGCGAATCCCGAGGAACAGCCGCCACACGTGGTCACTTTGACCAGCGCCTTCGAAGTGATGGCCACAGAAGTCACCCAAGCCATGTGGATGTCTGTCATGGAACAAAATCCCTCGCAGTTCCCGGCTCCAGGTAATCCGGTTGAGCGCGTCACATTTGATGAGGTCACCCGTGAATTCCTGCCGCGCCTGAACCAGCGTTTGAGACAGGACGGGTATGTCTACCGGTTGCCGACAGAGGCGGAATGGGAATACGCATGCCGCGCCGGCAAGAACGGCAATTTTGGAATCGACGGAGAGTCAGAGAATTTCGCGTGGACGATATCCAATTCAGAGCGCGAAACTTCCCGGATCGGTCTGCTGAAGCCAAACGTGTTTGGCCTGTTCGACATGCACGGCAACGTCCGCGAGATGGTGTTGGACGAGTTTGCTCCATACCCGGGCGATTCTTCCGGGCCACTCACGGATCCCGTGGTCACCAGTGGTGACGGAAACACGGCGCGCGGTGGCGGCTGGCGAGACCCCGAATCGATGTCGCGTTGCGCCACGAGGGGCCTTCTCCTGCCCAGCACGCGCGAGGAAAGCACAGGATTTCGCCTGGCGCGAGTCCGGAAGTCTCAATAAAACTCTGAAATAACTGGGAAAAATAGCCTCGAAATCTTTCACCTGGATTGGGTGGAAAAACCTCACTTTTCCATTCCAAGTGCCGAATACGACTAGGAAAGGGTGTGTTTCGATGGCAGGAACTGGAATTCGCGTCAGGGTTTTCGCGGCGACGTTGGCCGCCTGGACCCTCGTTTCCTGCGGCGGGCAAACTGCGACCGAAGTCGACGCGCGCCGTGCGACCGCGGCGAGTTCCCAGCAACCTACCGCCCTGCTCAGCATCAGCGGCAGTCCCAACGGCGTCAGCAACCTCACGAAACTCGAATTGCAGATGCTCGCGGCTGATTCAGTCGCGTTCTTCAGATGGAAAGTTGAGTCCGTTCGCGCCAATTGCAAAGTAAAGACTGGCTGGAGCGACCCGCAAGTTCCGTCCGCGAAATTCAAGGTAGATGTATCGGAACTTCCTGACGGGGAACTTTTCCTGTGCTTCCTGCCAATGTTTGAGAAGACGGATCTCTTCAACGCGTCGCTGGTTGCCGTCGCGGAGTGGACTAAGGACACCACCCCGCCAACGGCCCAGCTGTCCGGACAAATCGGAGCCTCCCCCACCCAGACAAAATTAGATGTCAATGTTGCGTCCGAGGACGAGGACATCAAGTTTTACCGGTACGCCGTTGGCCTTGATTCGGAACTCGACTGCGGGGATATCGACGAATACGGGCCTCCCGTCGCGACGACCGAGAAAATCGCGGACGATCTGGCGGCACTTCCCAACGGCCGGCTGAAGTTCTGCCTCACGGTGATCGACGAGGCGGGCAACATGCAGCCGCTTCCCTACATTTCCTTGACGTGGACTTCCAACATCACGACGACTCCCACCGTCGTCAAGGTGTACGCTCTTTCCAATGGGCCATTCAAGGCCGGTGACGTCATCCAGATTGCTGTTCAGTACAGCGCGGCGGTCAGTGTTACAGGAACGCCAACGCTGGCTCTTTTGTTCGGCTCGTCCACGACACCGGTCAATGCGACGTATCTTTCGGGCAGCGGCACAAACACGCTGATCTTTGGTTACACGGTGCCGGGTGGATTGAATGCCTCGTCGGTAGCGACCAGTGGCCTCGCTGGAACCGTATCGAGGGCCGGATCCAGTGGTGTCGGCGCGAGTTCAACCTTGCCTGGACCCACGAGTCCCAATTCTCTCAGCGGGTCTGGAACAACACCGGTTGTCGATACGACGCCTCCGCCGAATGTCGTGATTTCGGCGCCGGCCAACGGCACCCAGCTTTCGAGTCAATTCGTCACGGTTTCGGGATCCGGTGGCGAATCGGGCACGACCGTTTTCGTGCGCGGTTTCACCAACTCAACCGCGACAACCGGTGGCACTTTGTTGGGATCGGCGGTCGTGGCCGCGAACGGTCAGTGGTCCGTCGTTGTCGGCGTCACGCCCGGTGCCACGACTTGGTTGCGCGCGATCGCGCAGGATTCTGCCGGCAACACCAGCGCGCAAATCTCTTCCGCTGTGTCGGTGACTCTGGCCAGCACCACCGGAGGTGGTTCGACGGGTGGTACGACGACTGCTGGTACGACGACGAG
>CAWUNT010000191.1:0-5022 GCA_963923405.1 uncultured bacterium
ACGAAGACCGCGCCCGTCAATGGATGCAGTTCGACATCCTCTGGCCGGTCCATTGCTGTCGCGCCCGCGGCGAGCCCCGCAGCCCGCGCATTGAGAAGGACGTGAATCTGATCACGGAAATTTTTGCGAAGAACCGGATTCCTTTGCCATGACAACAGTATCCAACGACCTCGTTCCACATCGGCCGCGTACAAGTCGCCTTCGCTGAGGTCACCGGGTTTTTTCGAGATGAACTTGAAAATGCATCCACCACGGTGGTCATCGCCGCTGTATACAACCGCACGCCCGTCACGCGCGGTTGTTACTGTCGCGCATTCACGATCGGCACGTCCCATGGCCACAAGTTTCCGGCTGCGACCGGTCAAGGGATCCACCTCGACGACCCACCCGTAATGCCAGGGATGATGAAACGCGTGCGGCGTCCAACCATGTTCCCACTCAGGCAACTTTACTTGCTTGCGCCAATCGGTTCCCGGCTTGAACTCGTAGCCCGCGTCAAGATCACCGTAAAACTCGCGATAATTTTCCTCGCACGTCAATACCGTGCCCCACGGAGTAACTCCCCCCGCACAGTTCCCGAAAGTGCCGGTAGCCGTCTTGCTGCCAGCGATCGCGATGTCCCGGGCGAACGGGATCTCCGTACGCGCGGAAATTCTACGATTGAGCGCATGCTTTCCGCCAAATCGCCATCGGTTGTCCCGCGCATCCCGCACGATGCGGATGATGGAACCTCCAACAGCCAGCTGCTCTTCGCGCACCTGTTCTGCCGACTTCGGGGTCCCGCCACGCAACGGCCCTGGATTGCCATGCATCAAAATGCCCAACGGCGTCTCGTGATTGACCCACAACAGGGCCTCCCTTGCCTCGAGCGCCTCGACATTGTTGACCGGAACGACTCGTCCATGCACTAGAGGAAAGAAAGCAATGAAATCGTTGTTGAATCCAAACCTCTCACCCGCATCGTTGATGATTTCACCGTAGCGAATGAGAATATCCACGTCGACACCAGCGACAGTCACAACCGCGTCGTCTGACATCGGCGGAAGAGGATTCAGGGAACGCGTCTTGCCGGGACCGAAAAGAGCCATTCCAAGGGCGCCGCCCCCGCCGGATCCTGCCAAGGCAGCCCCAAATGCGCTCGCCCCAAGGAATTGCAGGAATTGCCTGCGATTCAAATTATTGGTAGAACCCGCGTCTTTCATGGATGCATCATGCCAACTCCGTGTCGCGCATACAATGTCGTCTTGCAGGTCCCCGTAATAACAGGGACTCTTGCCCTTTTCCTCAACGCATGCGGCAAACCGGAATCCATCGCTGAACTCAAGGTGCACAACGGCGTCGTGGTCAACGATCCGAGCGGACCGGTCCGTAAAGTGACACTCAATTGCTCCGGGACTTTCCTCGGGCCGCGGGTTTTCGTCACCGCCGGCCATTGTGACGGGCGCCAAGTGCTATCCTGGGACGATTCGCAAAGCCTCAACCTTGACCACTGCCTGTCTGGGGCCGAAGCGACCGGTCAACAAGGCGGCGACGGGATCAGGGACTGGCTGATCTGCCGCACAGACGCCGACGCATCCACCATCGGCGTAACCAGGTACGCTCGCGTCTCAATGACGCCCGCGACTCCGACCGACAGGGTAACTTTCATGGGTTACGGTTTTGCTGACAAGATCCGCCAGACCGGCAGCGGCAAGTTGCGCAAAGGATCCGGTACGCTGTCGCGCGTCGAAATCCACACCCTGGAAATTGCGGACGTCCCCGCGCGCAATGGTCAGGCGACGTCACCTGGCGACTCCGGCGGCCCGTGGTTGAACGAACGCGGTGAGTTGATCGGCATTCACCGGTCAGGGAGCCCGACCTGGAACGACGATGACTTCATCAGCTTTCAGTCAACCCCAATCCTGGCCCCCGGATTTCTTGATCAGCTGCGGCAGATCTCTCCCAAAACCGCGCCGGCACCAGCCCAGCCCTGATCCCTGCTCGCTGATTACACGCAAAACACAGCAACCTCAGATTATCCAAGGTCGCTTTTCCACCCCTTGCGACCGGGACTATGTGATCGAAATTCAACCCTCGCCGGCTACCACAGTTACGACAAGATCCACCATCACGGTGCCAAATGGCATGTTTTAGCGCTGCGGGCACATAACGCGGGTTAGAAGCCCGCCCTGAACTCCCCCTGCCAGCCTGATTGTCCCGACCAGCCACCTCAGACTTCAACGCCTTCTCTACTCCCCCTGACTCCGGCGTCGGAGTGCGGGTTTCACGGCGTTTCCCGAATTTCTTTGCCCGCAAAGTCGCGGCCCCAATTTCCGCCAACTCCTCGATCAACTCTGCGATCCCCATGCCGCTACCTTTCGGTCCCAACAACGACCGCACCTCCTCCAACTTTCCCTTCAACGCCTCGCTCATGACAAAACTGACTTCAGAATGCGCCCCGTCAATGACCCTTTCCCGCTCTCTCGGCATGGCCGCGACGCCCCCCAAACTGATCAATTCGCGCATCCCATCGCGGGCCGTCTTGTGCTCCAACCGCCTGAGCACATCGAGCTTCTCCTCCCGCGACACGACCACAGGCCGTCCCCCGACCGATCGGAATACGGCCGATTCCCGGAAAAAGCCCTGAGCCTGAGCCAAATTACTCAAGCTCAGCGCGCCCGACGTGACCTTGTCCTCGATTTCCGGAAGCTCCGCCAACACCCGCATCGCCTGGATCCGCCGCCCGGCCTGCCCTTCGCTGTATTGCAAATGCTTCACCGCGTATTCGAATAAACTCCCGCACCCCAATTCGCTGTATAACCTGCGCCGCTCAATCTCATGCAGATGGTGCAAGATTTTGCTCACGGTCAAGCGTTCCGACTGGGCCAGCGCGCTTATATTGACCAGTAGCTCGTGATCGGGAATGTTTCGCAAATCCATTGAGACCTCCTGTACATCACCATGGAAGTGATCGACGAAGGCACAGGTCATTCGCAAGTGACATCTAAAACGCAACAGGACTTGTTTGCGGACTCACTCACGAAACGCGAGCGATTTTCTCCGCAGATGGGGCCGGCCGCTTGCTCGCTTCCGTAGCGCGCTCGAATATTTGCAGGGCTTCCTTGCGGACTTGATTAGGCAAAGGCGCCTTCGACTTCTGGTTCTCAATCGCCGATGGCAGGATCGTGTCGACGAATTTGGCGATCGTCTTCACGGTCGTCTCAAATTCCGGCTCAGGCAATGCCAACAGTTTCTCGCGCAACGACAGAATCTGCCCTGACTTGCGCGACAACAATCCCTTGTCCAGGCGATCCTGTTCTACCGCGTCAAAATAAAAGCCAAGGCTCTGGAGCGAATAAGGCGGCTCCGGAGTCCTCTTGCTTTTTTCACTGACCGGCATCATACGGTCCCCTGCACCTACGGGCATTCAAACTGACTGACTGACACAGTCGGTTTCGGCAGGGTACGCGTCACGTTGAGAGGGAATTTTCTGCCGGGACAGGCATCCCAGTCGAGCAACCTAAAAAAAACATTAAAATACGATCACTTATCCAATATATTGCCCATCAGTAAGCCCCGTGCGTCATCCCCGGAAGGACCTTCCTCGTGCGCCGCAACAAGATCACCGATAGCGTCCCGTTCCATGTCCAACTGGCTTGGTACAACCTGGCCTTCACGGCGGGCATCATCAACACAGGCGGGTTCCTCGCCTGCCGGCGGTTCGTGTCACACGTCACAGGTTTCGTGACACTCTCAGGCGTGGACTTCATTCAACACTCGTGGCGCGAAGGCCTCAGCGCCCTGTCGATCCCGTCCTTTTTCACCCTTGGCGCCATGACCAGCGCCTGGTTCACAGAACCGCGCCCCGGCGACCAACACCCCCGCAGAATCACCCCGGCCCTCAGTATCGTCGCTGTTATCATGGCCGCAACGATCCTCCTCGGCCGCCTCGGTTCCTTCGGCCCGTTCGGCGTCACCGAGGACATCATGCAGGACTACTTCATGCTGGCCCTGCTCAGCCTCGCCTGCGGCATCCAGAACGCCGCGGCGACATCCGCAACCGCCTCCTCCATCCGCCCGACGCACTTGACCGGAACCACCACTGACCTGGGCATCGGCATCATCCGCGCCGCGATCCAGCCTCGCGCCTCGGCAGACCGGAAACGGGAAATGATGGTGACACGCCGGCGCCTTGGCCTGATCCTGGCTTTCGTATGCGGTGCCATCGCCGGCGCCTGGATATTTTCCCTTACGGAATACAACGGCTTTTTCCTGCCGCTCCTGACTTCGATTTTCGCGGTGGGACTCAGCCTGCGCACGGACGAACCGTCGCTGATCGCGTAAAAAAACCTCCGGTCTGATTCCAGACCGGAGGCGATTCCGTCACCATTTCACTGTCTCTCGCCGCGCCTCTTACTGCGTCAGGCCGACCGTGTCGTAGGTCAGTGCGCCGGTAGCAGCGTACCAGTCTTCGGCATTAACAAAGTCAGACGCGCCGGGAATCATCACATACGACGTTCCAGCATCCGTCAACTCGGGAGCCTGCGAAGTGCACGTCGCAGCCGAAGTCGCCTTGCCATTGCATGCGTTGACAACTGGCGTCCAGCTGTCCGCAAGTTCCGGCGATGCCGGAGTCGCCAGCGGATAATAACGCGAAGCATATCCCGCCGTTTCCGTACCGTTCAAAGTCCACATATATCCCTGGGTCAACGAAGAGGTCGGAGTCGAACCGCTCCAGATGCTGCTGTAGATGCCTTGGACGGCATCAACTTTGGTGAACTTGAAAGTATCGTCCACCGCTCCCTTGACGTGGATCCGGGTGTGGCGGTTCCAACCGTTGTTCCCTTGACCGTCCGCCGTGCGGATGCGCTGGAATTTGGCTTCCATGCGGATGACGCCGTTGGTCTTGTCGATTGAAGCCACGTATGCGTCCGCAGGAATCGTCTTGTCACCGGGCGGGCTGTTGATTCCAATGGCCAGGATGCCATCGCTGTCCTTCAACTGAATCTTGAGTGTCATCCCCATGGGAGTGATGTCGAAAAT
>CAWUNT010000192.1:0-4984 GCA_963923405.1 uncultured bacterium
ATCATGATCGCGCGTGATTCCGTAACCGATCCGCCAACGATCATCATTGCGGCCGTGAGCCTTTTTTCCCTGATCCGCCTTGGAAAAATTCCAGAAGGAATCCTGATACTGCTGGCGGCGGCCGCAGGCATCCTTACTTACTCGTGAGGAATTTTCTGTATCTTGCTGACGTCGTATCCCTGGGCCGCGATCCTTTCGACCACATTCGCGTATGTTTTCGGGTCCATGGTTTTTGAGCGCGCCATGATCCAGAGGTATTTCCTCGAAGGGACCCCGATGACCGTGAAGGAATAGTCGTCAGCCAGATCGATGACGAGATAATCCGCGAGGAATGGCCAGAGAAACTGCACGCGCCACTCGGCGTTTGAATTACGGTCATGGATGAACCCTTTCGGGTGGTATTCCTTCACCGGACCGTTCAACGAATCCTTGTTGTAACGGAACGTGATTTCGATGTTGCCATCCTTGTCCAGCTCATAACTCTCTGTCGCGTTATGGGCACCCTCCTCGAGAAAGGTCGGGATGTTGGCGATCACATACCACTTCCCCATGAATCGCGGGATGTCGACCTGGTTGACCAGCTTCAGAGGGGGCAGTTTACTGGTGGTCTCGCAACCCGCGCAAAATGCCACGGCCAAACCGAACATCCCGGTCACCAGCACCCTGACAATCGTCTTTGTTGCCGACATTCCAGCCCTCCCTTGGATCCATTAATTTTCAATTATTTCAGTTATTTAGAGAAAATGTCCACACTGGCCCCCTCTGCCCTGGCAAAGGGGCTCAAGATCCGCCCGAAAAACTAAACTTATCCGTTATTTAGCCGATTCCATCTCCATGGGAATGGGTCCCGCGACAGGTGCCCCGAGTGCGACATTTTGGCAACCCGGACAATCCCCCTGGCCGCCGCTTTGGCTGCCTGCGGACCGTATTACCCGTGCTGGTAATGCTGGGAGTTGTCACAACAGGTTGCGGCGGGGGCGCCGCGCCGGAAAATAAAAGTTCCAACACACCCGCGGTTGAGGAGAAGTTCGACAACCCGGACGGATCGTCAACCCAGACCAGTTACCTGATCGAGAAAGTGGAAGGCGCCCCCACCGATTACTCAAACGCCAGCAGCCTTTCGATCAAAGTGACACGACGCAACGGCGATTCGAAAATTAAGTACAAGGCCGCGATTGCGGACAAACTGGAATGCATCCGCGAACGCAACTGGAGCGAATTCACCACGGCGTCCGAGTTTACTGTCGACACTTCGTCGCTGGTGGACGGGGAAGCCATACTTTGCTTGAAGGCCTCCACACCTGCGGGCAAGGATGACTCCAACCCTGTATACATCCAATGGTTGCATGACATCACGCCGCCGAAGGCCCCGACCAGTGTGCGCATGACTGACCCGGTACCACCTGCCACCATCAAAGCGTCCCGCAACGTCAGCATCCGGTGGATTCCTGCCGAGGACCAGGAACCCGCGAACAAGGCCGCGCCGTCGTTGACGAAAGAGCACCGGGTTCTCGTCGGCAAGACTCCGGGTGGCCACGACGCGTTTGAGGGCACATACGGGGTGACGGACTATCAGGCGACCATCACCTTGCCGGATGACGGCGATTTCTATTTCACGGTTGTCGCGGTTGACAAGGCCGGTAACCGGACATCAACACAACTCGCGTCGATCATTTCGGTGGATGAGACCGCGCCACCGCCCACCACCAGCGTCACGTGGATCCCCTCCAGCCCGACGATCTCAACCTCAGGCATTACGGTCAGCTGGCCTGCAGTGATCGAGAAGACCGCCGTCACCTACCAGTACAAGGTCGGATCACAGGCCGGAGGGAGTGACATCATCGGCGTCACCCCGGCAACGGGAACGCAGGCGACGCTGTCACTGCCGGAAGGCGCTCACTACATCTCGGTGAAAGCGGTCAATTCTGTTCTGCTTGAATCAACCTGGTTTCAATCAACCCAGCCATTTTATGTTGACCTGACCAAACCACTCGTCAGCCTGCACAACAATCCAAACGGAGTCGCGGTTCATTACGAGGACCTGGACGTAGACATATCGACAAACGCGCGGTCGCAACTCAACATCCACCAGTTCAAATACAAGGCGATTACCGGGACAGATTGCGCCGGCAAGGGCACGTGGTCGGACTGGTTGTCATCCTCTATCCCGATATCAGACAACATCCAGGGGCCGGCCTACGAGACGACCATGTCGCTCTGCGTTCAAGCCCGGGACGCGGCCGGCAACGAGAGTGATCCCGACCCGACCAATGGATATCGCGTAGCCACATGGACCAACCTCGATCCGGGAGGTTCTCCCGATTTCAGCGACACCGTAAAAGCCAAAATTGCCTACGCGTCCGGAACGACAATCAAGGACTTCACGTCGAATTCAGGCAACTGGGTCGCAAACGCCGCGTCCACAACGTCCGCATGGGCAGCCTCATCCAGCCGCACGGTGACCTCGTTCAGCGGCGCCCAGTTCACGGGCGTGGACGCCGCAACGGCGACTGTCCGGAAGACAACCATCACGCGCTCACCGGCACCGACCAATGGCAGCAACCTGGCCGCGGTTCAAGACTTGTCACTCATACCGGGCGATTCGTCCAAGTGGTGTGTCGGCGATCTCTATTTGCTGGGTCTTGCCACGGACGTCGACGCCAGTCCGGAAAATTTTCACGCGCTGGTCTCCTGCATCACTGCCACTGAGTCCCCGCAACAGAAAATCCGCGTCGTGTCCTATGACTCTGGAATCTGGAATTCTTACCCGGTCGTCAGAAGGGCAACCACAACCAAGGCGATCGGCGCGATTTCCGTCAGCAGCGAGATCCTGGTCGCCATCGCCGACCCGACCGTCTCAAATACCGTCTATACATGCGGCAGCCCACCGGATGCCACGACGGTGTATGACTGCGAGTCGTCGATCCCCACAAAGTGGAAACCTGTTGCCGGATCTTCCGGGACCACCGCGCTGGCCGCCCTCGTGCCATCATCAAACAACGGCACCGGACGCGTTGTCATCGCCGGATCACTGTCGGGCGCAGCGCGCCTTGGTGTCGCGGCAGGATTCAGAACCGGTGTCATGACGTTGAAATGGATGGCGGAAAACCTGGGCAGTGCCGCGACATTCTCACTGAGTCCGTACCTGATAGAGATCCCCTAAATCCCGCGCAGGTCTGACAAAGAGTTCACAGGTTTGTGCCTGGACTTGAGCTCATCAAGTTTCATGCAGTCAAAATGCCACCACTCGTGCGGCAACTGGTAAAACCCGGCGGAGACCATCGCGTTTCGCAATTTCATCCGGTTTAAATACGCCTCACGCGACAGTTTCCCGTCCAGCAACATCTGCGCCTCATCATTCGTGTGCGCCTCTACACCGAAGTGATCGAATCCCGTCCCCATCTCAAGGACCTCGCGCGTATTTCCCTTGATCCGGGCCAAACCAAGGTCCACCGCGCATCCATAGTTGTGCACGGAACCCTTGGCCGGGTCGGCGACATAAATTTTCTTGTCCGTGTCCTTCACCACATCCCACATGACCTTCTGGACTTCCACCGGGCGCGCGCAGTCGTACAAGACAAAGGTCAAATCCGGATCGCGCCTGCCAAGTTCCTTCTTTGCCCTTGCCAGCATCGCGGCCGCCTCCGGCAGCAACCAACACTGGTCAAAATCACCGTAAAGATCCTTTCCGGTGAAATTCCCCGTCGTCGCGTACTTGATATCCTCGACAACGCCACGCGCGACCGTCCCTGCCCTGACAAGTTTCCCCGCCAGCGAAACATCCGCGCCGAATGCAGTACCAACAGCGATCAAAAAATGAAAAAATGATTTCCCATGAAACATCAAAGAAACTCCCATCGCGAATTCCTGGCGTTCTTGACATCAACCATCGTCGGCCTCGGATTCTTCCTGCTGCCCGTTCATGTCGGCAACCGCAGCACCATTCCCTTTGATGTGCTGACCAGTTTCATCACGACCCATTTTCCACTGGCGACGAAACTTTGGGCAACTGCCCTTTTCACTACCGGAATTATCGGATCGATCTTCCTGCTGTTCCATCGCCCCCCCGCGAACACCCCGCAACCCTGGTTCCATTTTCTCGGCACGTCACGGTTCATGGCTGTCACCAGGATTCTCGGTGGCCTTCTCGCCCTGTCCATGGCCTACGATTTCGCTCCGCAAATCCTTCTCGGCCCCGACGTCAAAGGCGTCATGTGGGGAAAACTGGGCCTGACCGTAGGGATCATCGTCCCCGTCGGCGCCATGACCGTCGCCCTGTTGCTGCACTATGGAGCCCTCGAGTTCTTCGGCGCCTTGATGCGCCCCATCATGCGCCCGCTGTTCAAACTGCCCGGCAGGTCGGCACTTGATGACCTGATGTCATGGCTCGGCCCCTATGCGGTCGGGTTCTATTTCACGCGTAAACTCATGGACCAGGGACTCTATACCCGCCGCCAGACGTTTACCGTCGCGACGTGTTTCTGCACGATCAGCATCGGATTTGTCGCCGTCATCGCCTCGACTCTGGATATCCTTCATCTGTTCAGCCAGGTATTCATCACCTACTTCTTCGCCGTTTACGGCCTGGCGGCGATTCTGGTCCGCCTCTGGCCGATCACGGCGATACCCGAGACCTACACCACCACACCGGCCCCGGAGCCCGACGATCGCAAAGGCCTCGCAGCCCTTGCCCGCGAAGGCCTGCACGATGCCCTCCAGCGCGCCTCAAAGGCCCCGTCCCTGATCCAGATATTCCGCGAATCCCTCATCGAAGGCGTCCAGATCAGCACCACCATCCTGGGCAGCATCGTCGGCATCGGCACCATCGCCCTGCTGATCGCCCATCACACCGACACCTTTCACTGGCTCGGCATGCCCCTCATCGAACCCCTGCGCTGGATCGGCGCGCCCGAGCCAGAACGCCTCGCCCCGGCCATCATGGCCGGCTTCACGGAGGTCTACGTCCCGTCCCTGCTGGTTAAAG
>CAWUNT010000193.1:0-4962 GCA_963923405.1 uncultured bacterium
GTTTCTGACGGTGACGTCCGCCGCCATTTGCTGAAGGCCGGTGCCGATGCGCTCAAAGCACGCGTCCGGGATTTCATGAAGGTGGCCCCTCGAGTCGTAAAACCAGACATGCTCGCGGTTGACGCCGTGACCATGATGGAGTCACATCAGATTACCTCGCTTTTCGTTGTTGAACCCGCCTCTGAGGGTCGTCTTACAGGTCTTGTTCGCATGCATGACTTGCTTGCTGCTAAGATTGTGTGAATGGACAGGCGCGCAAAACTTTTTTTGGCATTGGCAACAATCGTTGTGTTGGCCTTGGTTCTGCTGGCTCGTGAGCGCGGCAAATCCAGGAATCAGCAAGCCTTTGATGCGAATATCCGCGAGGCACGGATTGCTTTCGAGGATTTCACTGCGACCAGATATACAGCCGGCAAGGTAACTCAGGTTGCGCGCGCGAAGTCCGCCTACTTGCTCGAGCCGAACATGCTCGAGTTGTTCGGGGACGTGAGCATCCGGTCACTCCGCGGCAAGGGAAAGAACGAGCATTGGGAACAAACTTATTGCGAGACCGCGACGGCGTATTTTCGTTCGAGCAATTTGTCGCAGATGCTGACTTCATCTTCCA
The DNA here is from genome assembly GCA_963923405.1 of uncultured bacterium. Lineage (GTDB taxonomy): Bacteria > Bdellovibrionota_B > Oligoflexia > Oligoflexales > RGVZ01 > RGVZ01. Next base: position 608 of record CAWUNT010000193.1, read on the forward strand.
TGGATCACGTTGACCTGCGGGGTTTCGTCAAACTTGAGGCCAGGAATTTGAGCCTGGAAACCGACTATGCGGTGTACAATCAGGCATCCGGGATCCTGCAGTCTCAAGCCGCAGTCATGGTTCGTGGCAAGGGCCACTTCTTCAAGGGCGATGGCGGATTTTCATTTGATGTCCGGAAAGAGAACTTGAATGTAGCCGGCCCCGTACGTGGTGGAGGCCAAGTTGAGATTCCCTGATTTTTTAAATACCCGTCAATTCCGGTGGCATATCTCGGTTGCCGCACTGGTCGCGCTGCTCTGCGGCGAGGTTGCGTTGGGCGATCTTGTGGAGGAAGTCGAAGACCTGGACCGGCAGCAACGGCCCGAGCAACAACAAACGCCTGTTGTGTCCGAATCGCCAAAGCCCCCAAAACCAGCAGGGAATGATCCCGGGATTCCATCCCCCAAGCCTCAGGAAAAAGGAAAGACAAAAGGCTCAAAGCGAAAATCCACAAGGGCACCGGTTCAGTTTGAGAGCAAGGCCCTTCAGGCGATGAAAGACCAGAACCGGGTGATGTTGAAAGAAGATGTGATTGTCACGCAGGGAGATTTCCGCCTCGAGGCGGATGAGGCCACGATCTATTTTGATCCTGTGACGCGAGAGGCCAACAAGGTGATCGCGGTCGGCAGGGTCAAGGCATTCAAGTCGGACCCTGAGCTGAAACAGCGCGTAAAGGCTGAATGCAACGAAGCCGTGTTCCACAATCAGGAGCGAAAAATGATCCTTCGCGGGAATGCCAAACTTTGGCGCGGAGAAGATCTTGTCCGGGGTAAACAAATCACCTACGAACTGGACACTGGCTGGATCAAGGCGGACCGTGTCGAAGGCGTGGTCCAGCCTGGAGGAAAGAAATGACAGCCCTGTCTGAAAAACCATACAGCTCGCTCAATGGTTCAGGCCGTTCAAGGCTTGAGGCAGACGGGATCTCAAAGTCGTTCAAAAGCCGGCAAGTTGTGAAGGATGTGTCGTTCAATGTCGGGACCGGCGAGGTGGTCGGACTTCTTGGACCGAATGGAGCTGGCAAGACCACGAGCTTTTACATGGTCGTGGGGCTGCTGTTCCCACAGTCGGGCCGGGTCCTGCTCGATGGCGAGGAAATCACCCATCAACCGATGCACATGAGGGCACGCAGGGGAATCAGTTACCTGCCGCAGAACATGTCTATTTTTCGCAGGATGACTGTGGAGGACAACCTTTTGGCGGTGATGGAGGTCTGTGGCGTGCCCAGGCAAGATCGGCCCGCCAGACTCCAAGAGTTACTTGAAAAATTCCAGATAGGACACATATCCGGAAGCGTTGGCGCCGCTTTAAGTGGCGGTGAGCGCCGACGTGTTGAGATTGCCCGCGCCCTGATCATAGAGCCGAAGTTCTTGCTCCTCGACGAGCCGTTCGCCGGGATCGACCCTGTTACTGTTCAAGAGATCCAGAAAATCATTCTGCAGTTGCGGAATGAGGGGCTTGGAGTTCTCATCACGGACCACAACGTGCGGGAAACATTGGGAAGCTGTGACAGAGTTTATATTTTGACAGGCGGCGAAATTATGGTTCACGGGTTGCCGGCCGAGGTCGCCGCCCACCCGGAAGTCCGCGAAACCTACCTCGGGGAAAATTTCCGCCTGTGACCGGTTTTTGACGCCGGGCTGCCGAAGTTGGAGTTTTTTTTGCAGAGGGGCGACAATAGAGGTGGGGCAATCGCTCCGCCTGTCTCCAAATTGTTTCAAACTTCGCAAAAAAGGTCCCGCCCCTATGGCACTCGACTTGCGACAGAGACTACGCCTTGGCACCGACGTCATGATGACGCCGCAGCTGCAACAGGCCATCAAACTGCTGCAGCTTTCGCGCCTGGAACTTGAGCAGTATGTGGAAACACAGCTGGCGGAGAATCCGATCCTCGAGGAGGGCAGCGGTGAGTCTGAGTCGGCCGAGGAGGCTGTCCAGGCCGAGAGGGAGCGCGAACACACCGAACAGCAGGCGGTGGAGGAACGACTTGCCGAGGCCAGCAATATCGTTGACCGTGTCGGCAAGGAATCCCAGGAACCTGTCGACTGGGAATCCCTCGGTCATTCAGATGACTACGGATCATCAACTTCAGCCAGCGCCATCCGCCGCGCCAACAGTGGAGAGGACGACCAACCAAATTACGAAAATGTGATATCGAGAGCGACTTCCCTGAATGAGCATTTGATGGGTCAGGTTGGCGAACTGGACTTTGACGAAGCTGAAAAGAAAATCGCGACGGTAATCATCGGGAATATCGACGACAAGGGGTACTTGACCCACTCGGTAGAGGAGATCGCGGCTCAGGAGGGATTTGAGACGGAGGCCGTCGAGGGTGTTCTTGATACCATTCAGCGATTTGATCCGCCAGGTGTTGGCGCGCGGGACCTGCGCGAGTGCCTGCTCCTGCAGCTTCGTGCTGGTCAATTGAAAAACGGCATCGTCGAACGGATGGTTGAGTCGCACCTCGGTGAGCTCGAGACCCGCAATTACGGGGTTATTGCGAAAGCGTTGAAGATACCGGTGGAGAAGGTCGTCGAGAACGCGGCCATCATTGGAGAGTTGGAGCCGGTACCCGGAAGGCCCTTTGGTGGGGAGTCCGCGCAGTACATTGTTCCTGATGTATACGTGTTCAAGCTGGGTGATGAATGGGTGGTGTCTTTGAACGAAGAAGGTCTGCCCCGCCTCCGGTTGAATTCATATTATAAAGGCCTCCTCAGCAAGAAAGAGGCCCAGGGCAGTGACAAGACGTATTTGCAGGACAAGTACAAAGCTGCCATCTGGTTAATCAAGAGCATCCAGCAAAGACAGAAGACTATCTTCCGCGTCGCCGAGAAGATCGTGCAGCGTCAGAGGGATTTCTTTGAGCGCGGTGTTGAATATTTGAAGCCCATGGTTTTGCGAGACATTGCGCTCGATATCGAAATGCACGAATCGACCATCAGCCGCGTCACGACAAACAAGTATGTCCATACGCCGCGAGGCATTTTTGAGCTGAAGTATTTCTTCAACAGCTCTGTGGCCAGGGCGGACGGCGACTCTGTTGCCAGTGAGTCGGTAAAGCGAATGATTGCCGACCTGGTCAAGGTCGAGGACGCGAAGCATCCCTTGTCGGACCAGCGCATTGTTGAGTTGCTGGAGCAGAAGGGGATTCAACTTGCTCGCCGGACCGTGGCGAAGTACCGTGAGCAGCTGAACATCCTCCCGTCGAGCAAACGAAGAAAGTATTACTAAGCATGTCCCTGAGGCCCAACGCGGAAAAGCCCCTTCTGATCATAGTGACGGGGCTGTCCGGAGCGGGACTTTCGACAGCCCTCCGGGCGTTGCAGGACAGCGGTTTTTACTGCATCGACAATTTGCCAGTAGAGCTTCTCGGCCAGACCGTTGACTTGATTGAGTCGGGAACCTATGCCTCCCGCGGATTTGCCTTTGGCATGGATATCCGTGATGAGAAATTCGTGTCTTCATTTCCGGCCTTGAAGGACAAGTTGGCCCGCCGTGTCCGCGTCGATTTGATGTTTCTTCATTCGGACGAGAAGACCTTGTTGGCCAGGTACGGGGCCACAAGACGCAAGCATCCATTGTTGACTTCAGCGGGGGGTAGTCTCCTCGAGGCGATCAGACGCGAGGCCTCAATTTTAGGACCCATTGAACAAGTGTCGGATGTCGCGTTTGACACATCGACCTGGTCCCCTCAGGCGTTGACCGCGGCCATCGAGGCCCGATATCACCGGGAATTGCAGCCTCGCCGCCTTCATGTGACGATCTCAAGTTTCGGGTTTAAATATGGCCAGCTTCGTCCGGCGGACATGATTTTTGATGCACGGTTTTTGCCTAACCCCTACTTTGACCTCAAATTGCGAGATCGGTCCGGCCTGGACGCGGAAGTCCGGAAAATGATCCTGCAGGATGTTCAAGGACGCGAATTCTTCAATCGTCTCGAGGATATGTGTCGTTTCCTGCTGCCCCAGTACCTGGCGGAGGGCAAGTATAATTTGCGAATTGGAATCGGTTGCACGGGGGGCTTCCACCGGAGTGTCTGCCTTGTCGAGGCCCTGGCGGAGGCCTTCAAGCGAAAGAAACTTCCCAATATCGAAATTGCTGTGGAGCACCGCGACCTGTTAACATCCCGGGGCTGAACTCTTTGATTTTCCAGCCCACGCGGAGATGCACATGGCCACAAGCAGCCGTTTCGATGCCCTGACCGCCCTTTCTCACGTTGATAGCTTCGAAAAACGCCACCTCGGCCCCAATGAGGCCGAGACAAGAGACACTGTCTCTTATACACATCTGACGCTGCCGACGATACTCCTTGTGTA
>CAWUNT010000194.1:0-4939 GCA_963923405.1 uncultured bacterium
CCGTCAACGTTCACGGCGCTCTTGGCGGCGTCGATGTCAATTTGCTGCGTTGAATTCAGGATCACAATCGGAACCCCGGTGATTTTCTGGTTGAGCTTGATGGGCGGGAGGACTTCGCTGATGCCGATGCCAAGCCGTGGATTCGGTTTGTAGACGAAAGCAGGAATAAACGAGGTGACGTCTCCGAGCAGACCCATTTGTTTCTCGATGGTCCCGGAATCAGGATAGCGCAGCAAAAAAGTGTTCTGGATCGAGATGGCCGGCGTGGCGCTGATCTCGGATCGTTCCATCGCGCCAGCGAGGGCCGGGTTCACCTGGGCATTTTGCGCGCCGGGGATTGTCGTGGCGACACCCATGGTGAAGGAGCTTGCCAGGGCGGTCCGCGGGGCGAAAGACGCGAGGATGCAGGCGAGGCAGGCGAGGCCGCGGATGCCTGCCATGCGCGCGTCGAGGAATCCCTTCCTTGTCATCAACGTCATCATCGCTGCAGGCGTCCTTGCCTCAGAAGTTGGTTATTTCCTTCGCGTCCATGATCACGCGGACCTTGCCGATCTGGGAGAGTGGTGAATTGGAGCTGCCTCCAAGCAAACTGGCGAGGTCCGTGTCGAGGAGCAGTCGCGGGATTTGGATCGGCTTGGTCCGCCAGTAGAAACCGATCCTGTCGAGCAACAGCGCCTGCACATTCTGGGTCGATCCAGTTCCGTTGTTTTCAAGGGTCATTTCCCAGTGCAGGACATCAAAGGGATCCTTGGCGAAGGTAGCGCCCTCGCGCGGAATGTACCTTTCCCGCGCGTTGACCGTCTTGACGCGGATGGAGGCCTTGCCCGCGACTTGTGGGCCAGAGGTTCCCGGAACGGTCTTGAAGGTGATGTCAGGGTATAGCTTGTTGATGTCGGCGAACTGCTGCGGATTCTGGATGATTGGCCCCAGGATCAGCGGCCGTGGTGGATCAAACGCGATATTACCGACACGTTTTGTCATCACAACCCGGTTGTCGAGGTCGCTCGAAATATTGCCTGCCATGTTGTCTTGTGTGGCATCAGGCGCGAACTTGTTAAGGCTGGCGCCAAGATCCAGTGTCAGGGCGGGATTGTTCAGGATGCTGACTTTCCCGCTGACGAAACGGATCGAGAAATTGGACATGGTTTCCATGACGATCTCGCCGCCCGCGAGGACGAGCGCGCCGTTGTTCATCGAATCCGGAACACATCCCGGGGTAGCTTGACATCCGAGGACGTCGTTCAGCGGGAAAACCCGGACTTCGTACCGGGCGCGTGAAATCAAGGTCGGGGCGGTGGTTTGTTTCGCGTCTTCTGGTTTGCCAGTTGACGGTTTTGATTTCGGTGGTTCGCCGCTGCAGGCGGAGATGGTCGCGGCACAAGTGAGGGCAAGGATCGTTGATTTCAGCTTCGCCAGAGCAAATGTTTTGAGGGTGGACCGGGTGTTGTTCATGGTTTCACCTGTGCCAGGCCGCTGAAGACAAGTCCGAAACCGCCACCGAGCGCGCGGGATACCTGCTCGAACATGGCGTTGTCGCCGGCCAGGATCTGGTGGACGCTGGCATCGACATAGAGATGGGCAAGGACATCGTTGTCATACGGAACGAGCAGGATCAGGCCGCGGATCTTCTCGACGAGAGAAGATTCAAAGGGCTTGGAGTTGGTTGTCTCGAAGCGGACCGCGACCGAGTCCTCGAGGATTTTGCCGGCGATTTCCAGGTTCAAGTTGATCAGCGGCGTCGGCGACTTGTTGACGACGTCAATGGCGCCCGCAAAGGACTTGCCGGTCTCGTCGAATTCCAGTTTGCGACGTTCGATGGTCTTCATCTGCATCAGGTCCGCCAGCGTCCCGGTCGGGGGTGGTTGCTTGTCCGGGTCGAACAGGGGTTTGCCGTTCTTCTTGGCATCTTCCATCGCCTTGCCGAGTTGCGCGGCGAAGCGGGCGAAGGAGATGCCCAGTTGCACTGTCATCGATGTGCTGACGTCCAGCACTTTGTCGTCGGGGTTGGGACCTGACTGATGGGTTGAGCGGTCGAGCAGGGGTTCGTCAAGTTTCAAGGTCCGTGACAGGTTTTGTTTCCTGCCGGCAGCGGACGCGCAATTCACGGGCTGAAACTTCTTCAGTCCGGTGATGAGTTTTTGCTCGGAGTTCTGAAGCCGGACGCAAATCGTGCCGAGGCGTTCGTTGGCTGTTGCGCCAAGCCCGTTCGACACGGATTCGGCTGATTTCGTCGGCGCGCCACAGGCGGATAGCGCGAGGAAGAGAAAGGCTGACAACCTGATGGTGTATTTGCTCATTGGGGCAACCCCACCTGGTTTTTCAGGGTCAACGTGATCACGATCTCGCCGACGAGGAAGTCAGCGAGGCCGCCAATGTTGGAGCCGAGGAGGACGTTCGCCATCTGGTTCATCGCGGCGGCGTCATTGTTTGCCGCGCCTGCCAATACGTTGCCAAGCCGGGTCTTGATGACGATTTTGGGGATCGCCAGCGGAGCCATGTTCCAGGATACCTCCATGCTGTTGAACAGCATGGCGGCCATGCGGTCGATGCCGCCGAAACCGTCGTACTTGAGCTGCCAGCGGAACACCCTCTGGAATGGCTTGCTGAATCCATCGACACGAATGATCTCGTTCTTTCCGAGAACAGTGTAGGTGGCGGTTCCGTTGCCTTCGCGCGCGGTCCTGATATTCGGTCGCAGGTCGCGTGCCGTGAAAGATTCCGTAACTCCCGGGCCACCGACCTGGATCTTTGAGAGGTCAAGGTTGATCGCCGAGACGACCATGGGGCGCGCCGGATAAAACTCAAAACTTGGCAGGCGGGTCGTCCTGATGAAGGTCCCGTCGTTGCTGATGAATTTTCCCGGATCCGGGAGGGCCTCGAGGGCGCGTTTCGGGTCCATGCCGGCCATCGAGCTGGCGAGGTCCATCTTGCCGAACAGGCCGCAATCGATATTTGATTCAACCATTTTCATGACGAAGCGCGTTGTCACGTTGAATTTGGTCGATCCCTTGCAGTTGACGAGGATCCCGGACGAAGCCTTCACGTCGTAAAAGGCCTCAATGAAATTTCCGTCGGGGAGCAACTGTTCCACAGCGTTGTTTGATTGCATGGACGCGCCGTCGGATCCGCTGTCGATTTTTTTTGATCGGGAGCCTGTGTCTGGCGAAGGCAAGCCTCCACCACATGATACGGCCACCAGTGACGTGATGATCACCAATGCGGCGTGGCAGCAAACTTTAACGACTTTGTGACGATCCCGAATCAAGGCGGACAACCCCTGTTAAATACGAGGGGTTATCGGTAAATTCCCGGAGACATTGATGTTTTAGTTTAAAAATCAGTTAAAACGGGGTGTTATGGATGGGCGTTGCGGGTGGGGAAGAGAGGGTTCTTCGGGCTCCGCCCTCAGAATGACGGGGAAGAGAGGGTTCTTCGGGCTCCGCCCTCAGAATGACGGGGGGGCCTCAGAATGACGGGGGATGCCGCGCATCCGGGATACCCATGGCATCGTCGCCTCGTCATCCGGCATCCGCCGGAGGCGTCGGCACTCGCTGCCGTCCGCCGGATCCGTTTCCGGATCCTCGAACTCGCCGAATCCAGTCACCAGGATGCCCTCGACCTCACCGGTCAGGGAATTGACCACCGGTCCGCCCGAGGAGCCGCCAAAGACATCCAGATCAGCCTCGAAGTAATCCTCGCTCCATTCGGGGTCAATGAATCCGGACGGCTCTCGCACCATCGCGCCGCCTGCGATCTTGAGTGGCAACCCCCTGGGATGGGCCCAGACCGCGACCGGCGTGCCTTGGCGCCCGCGCGCGGCAGGGTCCGCGACGATGCGCAACGGGTCACGGTCACGGACTTCGCGGTCGAGGCGCAAGACCGCCCAGTCCCGGCCTTCATCGGACGCGACGACGGCCGCGCACTCGAAAATGGAGTCGCCGTGGAAATCAAACCTCGCCTGACCGGGGGCCGCGAGAAAAAAATCGAAGACGACGTGGATGTTGCGACAACCACCCAGGGCTCCGACACAATGATGGGCCGTCACCAGCAAATCGGGTCCAGCGAGGAATCCCGAACAGTCGCCGGGGGTCGGTTGCGTGGTGAATCTCTCGTCCCGGCAAATTCCGTCCGCCCGCGCGAAATCCGGGACGTCGCCAGAGAGCTCCCAGCGGCCCGATACAGGAACAAGCCAACCCCTGGATTTCTGGATGAGGACCGCAGTGGCACGACTGGCGTCTCTTGCCGCGGCGTCCGGCTCGTCGTGCCAGTCCCGGAGGTTGTCGACTCCGATGATGGCCGCGCGCGCGGGCGTCGTCACGGCCACTGGCCAAAGTGTGCCCGCGACGCCAATGAGGTCAAGAAGCAGGAATAGCGCCCGGAAGTTGATGACTTGACGAATGTTTTTTGCCATAAAGTTGCCATGAATCGTAACGCGAAAAGGCTCCGCCGGGCCATCAAAATCACCGCGATGATCGCCCTTGCCATCGCCTTGCCATTTTCGGCGATGATTTACCTGCGAGTGACGCGCGGGGATTCCCTTCGTGACTTTGGCGAAGTGATCCCGTTCATCGTCAAGGACCGCGCTGGCCAGTACTTCGACCACACGCAGCTGACCAATCATGTAACGGTCGTGGCTTTTTTCGCGGCGTCGTGTGGCACCGAAGCGTCGCAATCTTCGCGTGATCCGCGAAAATGCGCGAAAGAGAAGGCCACCGCGGACCAGGTTGCCGCATGGCTGGTCGCCCAACTTGCCTCGGAGCCGGACAAACCCAAAGCCCCGGTCAGGCAGTTTGCCGTGGCGCCGGCGGGTTTCGACCCCGGTCCCCAGTGGCGTACTTTTGATACCAGTGAATTCACGTCGGGACAGATCATTCCTGACGACCCGGCGACATCGCCATCCTGTCTCTTATACACATCTCCGAGCCCACGAGACGCTACG
>CAWUNT010000195.1:0-4912 GCA_963923405.1 uncultured bacterium
GAGATCCTGATGACGCTGGCGTGGCATGTCCCGTATCTGGGTTCGCGCGGGCGTATCTTTGACAACAAGGTCGCCAGGGACATCCTTGGAGAAGTTCACGGGACCAGTCCCGGATTCAATGAGTACGGCGACCGTCTGTTTGATTACTGCGCGAAGACATCATGGGGTCACAAATGCTCGACATCAACCTGAGTGGTAAAAAAATCTGGATCACCGGGGGTAGTCGTGGCCTTGGACGGGCGATGGCGGTTGCTTTCGCGAAGGCTGGCGCGGATGTCGCGATCAGTTGGCGCGCCGGCGAGGCCGCGGCGCAGGAAGTGGCGAAGGAAGTCGAGTCGGCCGGGGTGCGGGCCCTTTCTGTCCAGTGCGACGTTTCCGACATGAAGTCGGTCGAAGGCGCGCGTGACCAGATCGAGTCCGCGTTCGGCGGCATTGATGTGCTGGTCAATAACGCGGGAGTGGTTCGCGACAACCTGTTCATGATGCTTGAGGACGCGGACTGGGCGGAGGTTTTCGCGACCAATGTGATGGGAGCGGTTCATTGCTCGCGGGCGGTTATTCGCGGGATGATGATGAAACGTTGGGGGCGGATCATCAATATTTCCTCGATCGCGGCGTCGCGCGGGGGCAGGGGACAGAGCAACTACGCGGCGTCAAAGGGCGCCCTTGAGAGCATGACCCAGAGCCTCGCGGTCGAATTGGCGTCGCGCAACATCCTGGTCAATTGCATCGCCCCCGGGGTGATCGAGACCGACATGAGCAAGGAAGTCATCGGACTCGCTAAGGATTTGATCCTTAATCATCAATTGATCAAACGATTCGGCCGGCCGGAGGACATTTCGGCCTGGGCGGTGATGCTGGCCTCGGACCACGCGTCCTTCATGACCGGTCAGGTGATTACCATTGATGGCGGGTTCTCGTTGGGCTGATTTCTGGCGACTACGACCGGGCCGTTGCGTCCCGGCAAGGCAAAGACCTGACTCATATTCCCCGGGGAATATCCCTGTCGCCCAACTCCGGTTCCCCGGGGTACGGGGGGCATTTTCGGCAGGATTCCCTGGGGAATACGCCCCGGAAGTGCCACGGGATATGGAATTCAGGGACCGGGTGGTTTATCCTTTAAGTACACCTAAATCATTGAATTCGCAGAAAATCCAGGAGTGGGAGCATGGGCCTTTCCGCGCATCCAAAGCACCCCGACTCGTCGTTGAATTGCCTCCTCGTGTCACCGAAATTTCCGCCATACAGCTACTGGAACTATGTAGCAGCAGCCGAGCTCATCAACGCCAAGACGCCGAGTCCCCCTCTCGGCCTGATCACAGTCGCCGCCCTGTTGCCACAGCACTGGAACATCAAGTTGATGGACCTGAATGCCCAGGAATTCAGCGAGGAGATGTGGAACTGGGCGGACATCATTTGTGTCGGCGGGATGTTGCCCCAACAACAAGGCCTGATGGACACGATCAAACGCGCCAAGGCCACCGGGAAATTCGTCGTCGTCGGCGGGCCCGAGCCTACGAGTCAACCTGACCTGTATGCCGACGCCGACGCCATCATCATGGGCGAAGGCGAGAATGTCATCCCGGAATGGCTCGACGCGTGGCGGGCGGGCAACCCGCGCGGGATATTCAAGACCGACAAAAAGCCCGATGTGACCAAGAGCCCCGTCCCGCGCTTTGATTTGCTGGACTTCAACAACTATGTCGAAGTCGGCCTGCAATATTCGCGCGGATGCCCGTTCAACTGCGAGTTTTGTGACATCATCGAACTTTACGGTCGTGTGCCTCGCACGAAGACGCCCGAACAAGTCCTCGCGGAATTGCAGGCGATCTACGACTGCGGCTATCGAGGATCGATCTATTTTGTCGACGACAACTTCATCGGCAACAAACGAAACGTAAAGAAATTACTCCCTCACGTCATCGACTGGCAGAAAGCCTCGAAGTACCCGTTTTTCTTCGCGACCGAAGCCTCCATGAATCTTGGTGACGACGTCAAACTCCTGGAACTCATGCAAGCCGCCGATTTCCGCATGGTCTTCATGGGTATCGAGACGCCTGACCCGGATGTCCTGATGCAAACCCAGAAGAGCCAGAACACGATGCACCCGATTGTCGAACGGGTGAACATGCTCTACAAGCACGGCATCGTTGCCCTCGGCGGTTTCATCATGGGATTCGACTCCGAGAAAACCGGCATGGACGATCGCATGATCAAGTGCATCGAGGATACGACGATCTGCATGGCCACCGTGGGTCTTCTGGTCGCGTTGCCCAACACGCAATTGACCAAGCGCCTCCAGAAGGAAGGCCGGCTGCTCGACTCGCGCGGCATCGTCGTGCCGCCGGAGCAAAAGGAATACCGTCTTGTGATCCACTCGGCGGTCGCCGGTGATCACACGGTTTCAGGACTGAATTTCGTGACAAGGCGTCCGACCAACGAAATCCTGAGCGAGTACCGGAATGTGATCGCCCGCGTGTATTCGCCGGAATCATACTTTGCCCGTGCCGTTGAGACGACGCGACGCCTCCGCACCAAAAGCCTCCACATCCCGTCGTTGTTCGAGTGGAAGCGCAACCTTCTCGGATTCTGGAACCTGATCAAGTTCATGAACCGGGATCCGGACCTGCGCTGGCATTTCTGGAAGAGTCTCGTGAAGATGTTGCCATACGGCCCGGCCAGGTTTGACGCCGGCATGCGTCTTGTTGGCATCTACACGCACTTTTACAAGCATTCGAAATACGTTCTTCAGCAGATCGACAAGCGCCTTGCGAATCCGGATCATTACGAGCAGTCGTACAAAAAGGATGTCGATGCGGGTGTGATACCGGACGCGGCGGTCGTCGCGAGGCTGGCTTCCGGAGACGCCACGAAGGTCAACCCCACGCACGGAGTCGCTGCGTCATGAAACACTGTCGAGATCTCGGAGGGAAAGGATCCTTCGCCCTTCGGGCTCAGGATGACGCCCGTGCAGGCCGAAGAATCCTCTCCGTCCGTCATTCTGAGGCCGCAGGCCGAAGAATCCTCTCCTGCCTCTTCACCCTGGCCATCTCCGCCCCGGCCTTTGCCGAAGGGACGGAACCCGTCACGCGAATCCGCCCGGAAGTCATTTACCGCATGTCGTCGCTCGGGCGCCGGTCATCAGCGGTTTTCCATCGCAAGACCGAGGACAAGGATTTCATCGACCAGTTGTACGCGACGCTGCGGTTTGACTCGACCTGGGACTACGAGGATTCTGCTGTGTTCGAGGCCGGGATCCGGACGCCGCGATCCGCCCCGAACAGTCCGGTGGAACTCGTCATCCAGCAAGCATTCATCGAATCCCAGATGAGTGGCGGACGCTGGACCCTGACTGCCGGCAAGAAAGTCGAGTATGACGGTCCGGGTATCCTCATGAATCCCTCGGACCTGCTCAACGAGGACAAGGACCTGATTGACCCCCTTTATCAGCGCGAAGGGAAGTTCTTCACACGCGTTTCGACATCGGGCAGTGGCTGGAAACTTGGTCTCGGATTCATACCCCTGCGCGCCGCGATGGCAGGCAAGGGGAAAGCCTGGTTGCAAACCCAGGCCCAGGTCGCCGGAACGGATTTACGCCTTCAGATGACATCCCAGGTGGATGATGGCTTGACCACCGGTTTTTCGGCTTCCAGGTTCGTACTCGGTGACAACCTTGAGGTTCATCTCGACGCGCGTCAACAGGCGCGACAAAGGGACGCCTCCGTCCAGCGCGAGCGTAATTACTCGGCCCTCAAACGAACGGATCCCAGCCTGTTCGCCCTTGCCGGTGGTCGCCTGATTGTCACTGGAAAACGCTCGACAACACTCGAGTACATGCAAAACCAGAGCGGGATGACCACGGGAGAGTTCAAGGAGTTTTTCGCCTACATCGGGTCTCTGGACGATGCCAACGCGGACAAGAAACCGGATTCACGTTTTCTCGGCCGTCGCTACGCATACCTCGCGTATCATGACGAGGAAGCCGTGCCGAAGGCGCGCATCGGCGCGTCAGTCTTGCAAAATCTGGACGACCAGAGCACATTCAGCAGTGTTGAGTTTCGACGCGCCATCTCGCCCCTGATTTCGATGTCACTGACTCCCAGTTTTTTCAGCGGCAAGGCGGGCAGCGAATTCGGGGAAATGCCTTTTTCCTCGATCGTGTATTTTCAGGTAACCGGACGGATCTGAGTTCTCAATTTGTCTCTCTTTACGGAAATCTCCGCTGGCCCGCCACGCGTCCTTTGTTTGACGCGGGACGCCCTGGTTGACGAGTCATCCCTGGCTGCCGGTCTCTCTGACGAAAGCCAGAGGCTGCTTCGTCAAATCTCCCATCCGGCGCGGCGTCTTGAGTTCCTTCGCGCGCGCTATCTGGTCCGTGTCGCCACGGGACTGGATTCTGATCCCGCTCGTGACGGAGACGGCGTCATCAGGTGGCCGGAGGGTCTGGTTGGATCCGTCTCCCACAGCCTCGGTGATGTCATTGTGGCAACAGCCCCGCGCGGCGTGTTCGCATCCATCGGCATTGATCTTGAGCGCCCGTCGCGAATTCGCGCGGAACTCGCGGCGAAGATCTGCACCCCCGGCGATCTGGAATTGGTCGCGTCGGGTTTGATCACGGTCGCGGAAGTGTTCGCTGCCAAAGAGGCGCTGTTCAAGTGCCATTTTCCCCTCGGACGCAAGCGTTTCTGGTTTTTGGACGCGGAACTCGCGACAGTCGTGCGGAATGAATCAGGTGCTCAACTTGCCTTGCGTGTGCTGGTTGATTCCGGGCCTGCCACGACCGCCGGCACCCTGACTCAAGCCATGATCCTGCCCGTTCCGTTTGATGACGCGGCGCTCGTCACTGCGTTCCTCCCGGTGGATTCCCGGATCGCGAAATAGCACTGTATTTGCAACGATCCCCGCATGGGCG
>CAWUNT010000196.1:0-4882 GCA_963923405.1 uncultured bacterium
CCTTGTAGCAGAAAGTCTTGATCTGGCCGGCAACCGGTTTCCAGACCATCGACCGGATGCAGACGGCCGCCGTCGGGCACGCGCCCTTGATGTCGTCGTTGCCGACAAGTCGCTCCAGGATCTGCGTGCCGCTCTCACTTTCGCCGCCAATCACAACACCCATGTCGGCGCTGTTTGAAATGCCGTCCTGGATCAGTCGACTGACGCCAGTCGTTTCATCCCCGTAAGTCTGGCGTCCGTAGAACAGGATGCTCTGTTCCCCGTCGAAATACTTCCTCAGGTAGCTAGCCCCCGGAAGGTTCCATGGGTTCAGCAGCGTGCCCGAAGCAGTGACGAACCGGAACGAGTCAGGGTCCACCTGGCCCTTGAACATCACAGAAGCGACGACGGTATCCGGGTCCGGAGCGTTCACGCGGACCGCCGCGGGAGTGCTGCCGTGGCCTGCCGCGTCGTCCTGGTCAGCCGGCGCTTCGATCGCGACCGGAGTGCGCCCGTAATCTTTGGGGTCGTCGTAGTGAGGGCGCCGGTCGACCCGGCCGCAGGAAAGAGACGCCACGGAAAGGACAAGGCACGAGGCCAGGGAGCATTTGAAGAGCGGCGCGCAACGAAATTGATTTTGGAAGTTCACGGTGATTTATCCAGGATTGTTCCGGGTCGTGTCCGGATTTTTAGAAGGTCATTCGCGCCAGCTCGGGAGGAGCCTCGCGGACCAGGGAATTCTTGTAACGGTTTTCCATCTCGATGTGGTCGAGCTTGAGCATCTTGGCGAGCGCGATTTGATGTTGTCCCATGTCCGGAACGAGTCGTTCCTCGACACTGACCAGTTTTTCGCGGCCATCGTCTAGCTTCGCGACGATGGTCATGTTGCGGCGGACTTTGAGTCCCTCGAGGTTGTCGACCGCCTGGTTGAAAACGACCACCAGGTTAGGGTCCACGCGGAAGATGTCGACCGCGCCCGTGAATCCGAACTTCGCCATGCCGTTGACTTCGAAGTTGTACCGGAACCGTGTGGTCTGGCCGTCGAACGACGAACCGCGCCCGTCAGCCGTGATGGTTGCGCTGCCCGGGAGCTCAAACGCGCTGCGGAACCTGGCCGGCTCCAGCGCGACGAGCATCAGCGTGGCCGGGTAGGAGAAGGGGGCAGGTCCCGCGTTGAGGGCGTACGCGGACAGGTAATCAAAGTCGGTGGTCTCATGGTCGCTGACAGGCGTCGATTTCAGGACCCGGATGTGATCCGTCGCGGAACCTGTGCCATCCCAGCCGCAGTCGGAACGAAGGAGGTTGACGAGTTTGCCCTGGGAACAAATCGGTTCTATCGCGGAGTTGAAATCAGACTTGAGGCGCTGAGGGGTTCTCTCACAGAAGTCCATGATCGAGGGCGGCAGTGTTTTCGTTGGTGCCCAGCAGTCGCCGTTGCCGGCGGGCGCGACCGGTGCCGGGCGCAACGGGGCTTCGGAGTTGTCGCCAGTGTCAACCTTCGCGGAGCCGCAACCCTGGAACTGAGTCAGCGCCACGGTGGAGCAAAGGATGCCTGTGCGAAATGATGTTTTCGGATTGAAACCCAAAAAACCCCCAAAAGAGCCGAAAAAATGCCCGCCCTTTATAGCCTTTTCCGGGGTTGCAGTGAACCTTTTTTCGCTGCCTGGACGGGGGCTGTCCAGGGTTGACCTGGTGCGCGAACCGTGGCCGTGAACCTATTGAGCTGTCGAGGTTTCAAGCATTTTGTCGGGTTGCGGACCATGAGGTGGCGTCGCGATGGCGAAAGATACCGGTCATTTTCTTTTAACATACCGTAATGATGAGAAAAAATATGCGCCGAGCGAACTGAGCCACGATGCATGGAATTTGCAGTGTTGGCCCCATTCAAATGAGCCGGACGTCATCGCCACAGACCAGAAGGGGAGTGAGCACCATGAAAGCCCGCGTCGCGCTTTTGATTCCTTTCGTCGTTTCCGCATGTTGGAATCAACCCGTCGCCGTCATCAAGACCTTCAAGGCAATTCCGGATGTCGGTGTCCGGGTGTCCGCCTCGGTGGCTTCTCCCGGCGACGTCGAGATCCAGTTGGCCACCAGCAAATACCAGAACCTCGGAATGTGCCCGTGGAACGAAACTTCGGGCGTGCCCGTGGACCAGTGTCAGACCGGAATGCCTGAGTACTATCAGGGGGTTCCGGCCCCGGACAGCAATTCCGGAGGCAGTATGAAGTTCTTCGGATTCGAGCAGTCGTTCCGCCCCCAGGCGGGCCAACGTTTTGTCGTCGTCGACAGCGTTTCGGGCCGGGTTGTCCGCCAATTCCGGCTTGTCGACCGGACCGTCGACGCCCTCGCGACAGGACTTGCCGCCATCGACCGTGGCGTGCTGGAAAAGGAGCTTTTCCACCTGGCGTCCGACCAGTTCCGGGGACGTCTCGCGGCAACCAAGGACCACGAGTCGGCGGCCGACTTCATCATCGCGAACTTGCAGCAGGTCGGGATCAACCCCGTACCGGGACATGACTACCGTCAGGCGTTCGAATTGTCGCGTGGGCCTCTAGCAGGGAAAACCACACACAATATCGTCGGGTTGATCGAGGGCAATGACCCTGTTCTCAAGAACGAATACGTCGTCGTGGGTGCTCATCTTGACCACGCCGGCACGATGGACCTTGGTTACACCTGTTCTTTTGGCGCCGGAAATGACCCGATCTGCAACGGCGCGGATGACAATGGTTCCGGTTCCGTCACCCTGCTGAACACGGCAAAGGCACTCGCCTCGGTACGCGGGCAACTGAAGCGCAGCGTGATCCTCATGTGGTTCTCGGGCGAGGAAGAGGGACTTCTGGGCTCGAAGCACTGGGCTGCCAACCCTTGGATCCCGCTCAGCAAGACGGTTTACATGATCAACATCGACATGGTGGGCTACCTGCGCAGCAACGGCCAGAAGTTGCTGGCGCTGGGTGGCGGCACGTCGCAGGCCGGCCGCAAGATCATCGAGGCGGCAGCAGCCCGGTACCCGGGCGTGAAGTTGAGTGTTTCGGACCGTGCCGGCGGGGGCAGTGACCATGTCCCGTTCATGAGCGCGGGTATCCCGGGCGTTTTCTTCAATACGGGTGTGAGCAGCAACGTCAATTATCACAAGACGTCTGATCATCCCGACCTTATCGACTACGACGGAATGTTCCAGATCAGCCGCATCGTATTTGAGACGGCCCTCGAGGTCTCGCGCGCGCCGACCACGAAGTCCGGCAGTTACGACGATGGATTTTCCGGCGGCGACTACCGGCCATCCCTGGTTACGCCCGAGGAAATGGAGCAGACCTGCCATCACTTGATGCAGAACCCGTATTTGCAGTAGCCTCGGGGCAACAACCCCGGGGTGCCGTGTGACCGGAACATCTTCCGTTTCTTCTGATCAAAGCAACCCCGTCCGCGGTTTCGCGGGCGGGTTTTCCTCTTTCATCGCCGGTTGCCGCTGGCTGGGCAGGCATCCAGCGTGGCTTGCGCTGCTCCTGGTGCCGTTCGTGTTCGGGATGATGACATTCTCCGCCGGGGTCTGGGCGTTTTTCGAATTCAACGCTGGCCTTTACGAGTACCTGCTCTTCAAGCGTCCGGAAGACCCATGGAAACTTGCGCTTTGGTTCGGGTTGAAGGGCGTGGTCGGGGTCGCGCTGTTTCTTTTTGTTCTCGGGGCTAGTGTGGTGGTCGCGGCAGTGCTGGCGTCTCCGGTTTTTGACCGGGTGTCGCTCGCGGTGGAACGGGACGTGCTGGGCGCGGGCGCGAACACCAGGGCCGCGCCGCTGTTCTCTTTGCGCCTTGCGGTCGATGAGTTCAAGAAGGGGCTCATCAGCGTCTGCCTGCCGCTGTTTGTGCTGCTGATCCCCGGGTTGAACGTTGTGACGCCCCTGGTCACCGCGCTGGTGCTGGGATGGAACCTTTACGATTATCCGTTCGCGCGCAGGGGCCTGCCGCTCAGCGAGCGCATCAGTATGGCCTTGCGTGACGCGCCCGCCCTGACGGGGCTGGGTTTGTGGCTCATTTTCCCGCTGGCCCAGATCTTCCTGATGCCCTTCGCCATCGCCGGCGCGACGATGATCGCTTGCGAGCGCATCAAACGGGATTCCTGACCCCGCCTTTTTGACGCACCCGGCCCCTGCGAAGTAAAATCCAGTTGGTTCTGAACCCCAACCCGATCAATTGACGAGGTGCAAGGATGTTTTCGTCGATCAAGTTTTCGCGGGCAGCGGTGGCTTGCGCCGCGGTCAGCGTCATCGCTGTTTACGCCTGCGGCAAGGACAAGAAAAACGGTGGCAGCATTGGCGCGCCCCAGGCCTATCCGCCGACGGCCACCGTGACGCCGGGCCAGTTGCGCATCGCGTCGGGAACCAGTTCCTCTGTGAAACTGGGAAAAACCGCCGTGATGGAGTCGACCGCGAAAGTGTCCCGGGGACAGTTGACTGTCGCCCCGCAAGAACCCGCATCCGACGGGGACAAGACCGCGATGCTGGACATCGTGAAGTCCCGCCTCTTCTCCGAAGGTCCCACCAACCTTCTGAAACTGGTCAAGAATGTGGACAACCGGATGAAGGAATACGACTCCCGGGTTGCTGGCATGGATAAGGCTCCGGACTGCTTGGGATCGACGCCCGTAGACGTGTCCAGTACTTTCAGCGTGCCGGCCTCGACCGGGACGACGACTTTCCCGCTCCACATGCAGTGCCAGGAAACGGCTGACCCGGGTTTGACCCTGGCCTTTGGCAAGAAGGACAACGATTGGTATCTCGTTGACGGGGCCATCAAGGATCTCGACGGCAGCGACAACTGTGTGATGACGATGGCTAAAATCTCAGGATCCAGCGACGCGGACCGTGCGGTCGATGCCTACATGGCAATCGTTTATCAGGGC
>CAWUNT010000197.1:0-4870 GCA_963923405.1 uncultured bacterium
GGCGGTAAAGGTGGTAAGGAGGGGGGAACGGGGAGGAGAGGATCCTTCGCTACGCTCAGGATGACGGGGGAGAGGATCCTTCGGGCTTCGCCCTCAGGATGACGGGGTTTTATGGTTTTGCTCGCTTGTCAGGACATTACAAAATCGTTCGGGTCGAAACCGGTCCTGAACGGCGTGAGCTTTTCCCTCGACGAAGGCGAGCAGATGGTCATGCTCGGCGCCAATGGGTGCGGCAAGTCGACCCTCCTCAAGATCATCGCCGGCATCGAGTCCCCCGACGGCGGCGAACTGTCCATGCGGCGCGGGGCGAAGATCGGATACGTGCCCCAGGAACATGACCTGCCCTTGCAGCAGACCGCCACGGAAGTCCTGACAGAGGCTGGCGCGCGGGCCGGACTTGATCACGAAGCCCTCATGCAGGCCGTCCGGCGGTTCGGCGGGATCGACGCCCTCGTTGATTCGGACATCCGGGTCGCCCAGATGTCGGGCGGCCAGACCAAGCGCCTGTCCATTGTGCGGGCTCTCGTGCAACAGCCTGACCTGCTTTTGCTGGACGAACCAACCAACCACCTCGACGTCGAGGGCGTGATTTGGCTGGAGCAACTCCTCGCGCGGGTCCCGTCCTCGGCCATCATCATCAGTCACGACCGTTACTTTATCGAAGCCGTCGCCACTCGAGTGATCGAGATCGCGGCCCTTTACCCGAAGAGCGTTTTCGCCTCGGACGGTGGTTATGCCGACTTCATCGAGAAGAAAGCCGCCTGGATCGAGACGCGCGAACGCGAGGCCGCGACCATGGCCAACAAGATGCGGCGCGAGGCGGCTTGGCTGGCGCGCGGGGCGCGGGCGCGGACGACCAAGTCCAAATCCCGCATTGAACGGGCAAAGGCCCTCGAGGGTCAGGTGGCCGACGCGCGGGCAGCCCTGGCGACCCGCAACATTGAATTCGAGTTTACCGCCAGCGCGCGCAAGACCAAGAAGCTGATCCACCTTGAGGGAGTCGCGAAGTCCTTCGGTGAAAGGGTCCTGTTCAACAGTCTGGGATTTACCCTCGGCCCCGGCATGCGCCTTGGGGTTGCCGGGGTCAACGGCAGCGGCAAGACGACGCTGCTCAAGATCCTGATGGGCCAGACGGGGATCGACTCCGGCAAGATCGAGCGGGCCGATCAACTCAAAGTCGCCTACTTTGACCAAGCGCGCGTTACTCTGGAAGCCGCGGGATTTGGTCCTGACTCGACCATCAAGCGCATCCTCGCGCCGGATTCTGACGGCGTGAACTTCCGCGGGCGAACGATCCACGTGGCCTCGTACGCAAGGACGTTCCTCTTTTCCGGCGAGGATCTCGAAAAGCCCTACGGCAAGCTCTCCGGCGGGGAGAAGGCCCGTGTGCACATTGCCCGGTTCCTCCTGGAGCCAGCCGACCTTCTGATCCTCGACGAACCAACCAACGACCTGGACCTGCCGACCCTGGAGGCCCTCGAATCGGCCCTGCTGGAATTTCCCGGCGCGATCGTCCTGGTGACGCACGACCGGTTCCTGCTGGACAAGGTCGCCACGGGAATTCTGGGCCTTCACGCTGGCGCGCAAGAAGGTCGCCAGGCGGGCCGGCACGGTTTCTACGCGGACGTCGCCCAGTGGGAGGCAGACCGGAAGAAATCCCCTGAAACCCGCACTCCGACGCCGGAGTCGCCCAAAAAGGCGAGTCATGAAGGGCGCAAGCCAGCGCGTTTGTCCTACATGGAACAGCGCGAATGGGACCAGATGGAGGGGAACATCCTGAAGGCCGAGGAGCGCCTGTCCGCGGCGCAGGCCAGGGCCGGGGATCCGTCGATTGCCACGTCCCCGGGAAAATTGGCGGAGGCGATCAAGGAACTGGACGCCGCCCAGGCCGAAGTGGACCGCCTGTACGCCCGGTGGGGCGAACTCGAGGCCAAGATCGCGGCAATGCAATCATGAAAAATCTTTAAATCCTCATAAAATTTGGTTAGACCTCCTGTCCTCTTTCCTGGAGGTTTCCAATGGTGAGATCGATCCTTCGTTTGATGAAATTTCCGGTCATGGGACTTGCCCTTGGGGTCGTGGTGCCAGGTTTCGTTGGCCTGTCCCAGGCTGCCCGCGGCGCCGCGCCCTCCATGGGCCAACAAAGCCAACAACCAGGGCGCTGCATTGGTCCCGCCTTTACCTGCGGTCTCCAATTTGAAAAGGCTTCGTGCGAAGGGGAATTGACCACTTGGCTGGCAACGCCGTGCTTGTGGGTCGAACACCTGAACCCGGATCCGGTATCCGTATCGTTTTTCAACCAGTGCGATCGCCCCGTGAACATCCAACTCGCTCCGGGATCCATCGGGATTCCGGGAGAGGAAGAAAGCAGTTCAACCCCGTACCGCGTGGTGGGCATCACCGAGGCGCCGACGCAGCCCATGTTGGTCATGCCCGGACAGCACACGGGACATCTCTTCGCGACGGACCTGGACATGGTCTTTTTCCGCGCCGGGACGGCCGACGGCCGGGATCCTGCGCGCACGTGGCCGTCATCCGGATTCGATTACATCTCGCCGATGGAGAATGTGACCGCGGGCTTTCGCGGAAGGCTGTTGATTCCCGGTCGGGGCAACCAGCACGTCGTGACATTGCCTTGTGACGGCCCGGTCGCGCCGTTTTACCACCTGGCGGTCGCGAAAAGTAATCAGGTTGAGTGGGGCGTCGGACTCGGGGAAGACGCCGGTGAGGCCTATTCGGCGGCGATTGGATTTTGCACGAGGGTCAATCCAGATGCCGATTGCTCTGTGGTGGAGACCACTGACGGGTTCAACCAGGCAGGAGTCGCCGTGGCCGTCGGAGAAGACGGATCCAACTGGATTTTTGCCGCCGACAGCGTCGAACTTGCCGCGCGCGTCGCGATGAGAAATTGCGAGTATCAATCGTCCAATTGCCGGGTGACCTTCACGGCATCCAACGCGCGGCGCTGAGGCCATCCTGTGACTTCAGGAAACAAACCCGTCTATTCAACATCCAGTGGCGGCGACCTGCGCAAGGACGCCGCCGGGAAGCCTGCCGCAAATTACGCGCGGGGGACGGGGCCAGCCAAGATGCGCCTCGAGACGGGCGGTCGCGCCGGCAAGGCCGTGACCGTGCTGTTCAACCTGCCTTTTGAGGAGGCCGAAGCCCGCGCCTTGATGAAAGAGATGCAAGGCAAGTTCGGGTGCGGTGCCACGATGAAGGACGCGCCCGGGGGATCGACCATCGAACTGCGCGGCGATGTGCGCGACCGCGTCGAGGCGTTCTTCGCCCAGCGGTCGATGAAGATTGTCCGCTGAATTCATCGTTCCGGACATCGACGGTTACGATTTTGTCCTGCCGGAACAACTGGTCTCGCCCGTTGAAATCAAGCGGTAACAGGACACGTCAAACAGCCCGGCCTTGGAAGCGCCCACGGATCCATCGTCATACGCGGCCCCGTAATTGACCAGCAAGTTGTACACAGTCCTGGATTCACGCGAGTCGTCGAAGGTTTCTCCCGACTCGGTGGCTTCGAGGGCGAAGCAATGCGCCTTGGGGTTCGGGACAACAGGCACGTAGCAGTCGAGTTCCTTCAACCGCATGACGAAACCGCCACTGTTGTCAAATGCCGAAAGGATTCCCATTGATTCCAGCGATGTCATGAACTTGTCAGCGTCAGGTCCGTATATCGAGACCTGCTCCGCGCGTGCCATTCCAGCGCACAACAGAACTGATCCCGCGACAACCCCGAAAAGTCCGGCACGTTTTTTTTGAGCGATGTTTGTCACTGACTGCCTCCGCGAAAAAAAATCTTTCACGAGGCGTCAGGGATGCAAGAACTTCGCCTTCTGGTGACGACGCAGGGCGTTGTCGATCACGACCGGATACTTGCGGAGTTTGGCGACTTCTTCCCAGACACGGTTGGCGTCTGATTCGGACACGGCACCTTTCCTCGAGAACGGCATGAACGAGTCTCCCGAGTCGGTGTAGTTCTCAATGATGCGAAACTTGTTCTTCAGTTCCGGCATGGCGCTGAACTGGCGCGCCGACTGGATCAGGATCAGGACGCTGCCCGTATCGTCGCGCAGCATCTTGCGCAGGTTGCTCTCGTCATTGGGGCCCGTGTCGACCTGGACGCCGCGCGACTTGTACTCCTTGACCTGCGTGTAGCCATGGACGATCCGGATCGGTTGCGGGACTTTCGACAAGTCACCATCGAATTTGAACTTGGAATCAGAAGGCACGACGACGACATGGCCGTTGCACATGAGAGCGTATTTGGACCGGCACTTGGGACCGTCCGTCTCGGCGCCGGGCGGGTACATCAGGAATGCCGCCCGGTCCTGACGCCAACCAGCCGACAACGGGACGTCCATCGTCCCGTTCTTCGCCTCGTGATCCGCGCACCGGGCCCACGGCATCGCCTTGAATTCGGGTTCGAATCCGGCGGCGTTCAGCGCCATCGTGGCGAGGTCAAGGTGCACTCCCTTCAGGACGCCGTCTTCCATGTACGAAAACGGATACCAGAACTCATCGCCAACGCAGACGCGGACGGTCTTGCGAGGTTCCTTGGCGAGGGCAGTCACGGATGCCATCGCGCACGCGCCCGCGATGAAAAAAATGATGCCATCGCGAATCATTTTGGCTGAAAAAGCAGGGGCTGAATGATTCACGGTTGGGGCGACTCCTCGCGGGGGATGGATTCCGGGTCGGGGTACATGAGGAACGTGCACTCGAAGTCACCGACGTCGGGCCCGTTGGTCCTTGCCGAACACACCAGTTTCGCCGGTTCGGGGTCACTGACATGGCCGCGACGGCTGACGAGATACAGTACGGTACAACCTGATCCATCCGGAGCGCATTGCTCGAT
>CAWUNT010000198.1:0-4865 GCA_963923405.1 uncultured bacterium
TTGCCTACACCGCAATCGACGTCGATCGCGGTTGCTGTCGCATCTGCCAGCCCAAGACCCGAACCACCACGAACCTTCGCGACGAACAAATAAACCACCACCGGAGTCTGAACATCCCTGCCGGGGAACCGCAAATCAAACAGCCCGTCCTGGGTGGACATGCGGACCGTTGCCCCTGACAATGTTCCAGATCCCGTCAACCTGAAGGCCCCGGCAAAGTCCACATTCCCGGGAACTCCGGGGAATTCACGCCGTGCCTCGCCCGCGGCCACCGAATCCACGAGGCCCATTTTGATCCCGGCCGGTAAATCCATCGCACGCAGCTGGCCTGCATCCGCGCTCGACCGGCTGACGCCGCCTCCGACGCCTCCGCCGCCAAATCCACCGCTGATATTTTGCGACTCTGCGGGGGTGCCGCCTGTCTTACTGCACGCGCCCAGAATGACGAGTGACAGCAGCATCGTACCGATCGAAAGACGAAATGACATGATCCCACCTCCTCTAAATGGCGAGGTCGGATCAAATTGGCGGTAAGTTGAGCGAATTTTAAGCCCAGGGCGATTTATGCCCAAAGGTTGAATGGTTAGCTCCGCTGGACACCATCCGACAGTTACAGGATGAACTCTCTCACGTTTTTGCCGCGTAACATCCGGCGCAGGACGGCAGGTATTTTTCCTCTGTGCCGAGGTCGACGACAGGTCCGTTGTCATCGGGTCCGACCGCGCGACCGGCGACCATCTTGAGGTTGTAGATCGCCTTCTTGTTGCAGAAAGCGCAGGTGGTCTTCACTTCCTCGATGGAGTCGGCGAGTTCAAGAAGGCGCTGACTGCCCGGGAACAGGCGGCGCCGGTAATCCGTGCGCAATCCGTAACAGATGACCGGAATCCGGAATTCGATCGCGATATGGCGCAGCTGTTCCATGACACGAGGTTCCAGGAATTGCGCCTCGTCCACCAGGAGGCAGTCGACCCCCGCCAGGCGCGACTCGTCGATCCGCTCTCCCGCGTGCAGGACCACGTCCGCCTCTTGTTCAAGTCCGGCGCGCGACCGGACCTGATTCGCGCCAAATCGCGTGTCCAGGCCGGGCTTGATGATGAGCACGCGCTTTTGCTGTTGCCGGTAATTGTGGGCGACGGCCAACAGGTTCAGCGTCTTCGCGCTGCCAACGGCGCCGTATCGGAAATAAAGTTTGGCCATGCCGGTCTCTCAGGTCTTGTCAGTGGGTTCTCCGTCATTAAAGATGGGGACAGGCGAAATCTCAAGGCAATAAGATGGGACTCGATGCCACACGAAACCCAGAAAATCGCGGGAAATGTGTTTGACAAGTACCAGTCAAGAAATCCCCTCGTCAAAATGCTCATGAGGGGATTCGACGATGCCCTGTCCGACCTGGTCGCGCGCGTCGCGCCCCGCGACATCCACGATGTCGGTTGCGGGGAGGGAATCTGGGTCACGCGATGGCGCCAACAAGGAATCGCCGCGCGTGGCAGTGATGAATCAAGGGAAATCATCGAAGTCGCCAGGTCCAACGCGCGGGATGCCGGAATAGCTGGCGAAATCTTCCGCCAACGCGGCATTCATGATCTTGATCCCGCGGTCGACGGCGCCGATCTCGTGACTTGTTGCGAAGTGCTCGAGCATGTCGTCCACCCGGAACAGGCACTGGAGAAATTGCGCGCCGTGGTCCGCGGCCATCTGATCCTCAGCGTCCCGCGCGAACCAATCTGGCGCGCGCTGAACCTTGCGCGCGGCGCCTACATCGCCGACCTGGGCAACACGCCCGGCCACGTCAACCACTGGTCCAGCCGCGAATTCGTCGACCTGGTCTCGCGCTATTTCGATGTGCTCGCGGTAAAACAGCCCCTTCCGTGGACCATGCTTTTGTGTAAACTCCGCGAAAGCATGGGTTCAGGACCCGGATCTTCTTTGAAATAACCCCATTAAATCGGCCCCTTTTCGGCCATCCGGGATTTTCCCCTAAAGGCGGCAGCATGCACGTCCGAAGCTCCCCCCAGAAGGAGTCGACCATGCAGTCACCAACACGCAACTTCGTCGCCTGGGTCATCGCGGCCCTGTTGATAGGCTCCTGTAGTGGAGCCAAAACTCCAAAAGCCGGGGATCAAGGTAACCCTGGTGCCGGGATCGGCGCCAATGGGACGGGTGCGGCCGGAGGCACAGGACAGGGCCGGTTGGATGCGTCGTCCGTTAAAATTTCGGCGGAGTCCGTTCCGGATGGAATGCGCATGTCATTGATCAACGTACTCGAGAGCAAAGCGCGTCGATCTGTTGAAGGCGTTCCCGAAAGCGCGACCTACGCGGGATCGTTCAGCATTGGAGGCGCCGGGAGCCTCAATGGGCAGACCATGAAGATCCGGGCGAATTCCGAAATCTTCGATATAACATTTCCGGCCGAGCCGGTACTGAAGTTGCCCGTCACCGTAGCCTTGTTCGACGCCCGCACAGGATCCGGCGCTCTCGGCCTTGCTGCAGTGACTACGACTCAGGTCGCATGCACTGGGTCAGAATGCAGCGCTGTCGCCGGCAGCAATGACGGTAACAAAAGCGACACCAAAGCCTCCTGTGTCGAGGGCTGCCGAACTGCATACGCTAAATGCTTTGAGGTTAATTCCAACGACAACACATGCGGACTAGCACAAATAGCTTGCATGAATAAATGCAGCCCGCCAACGCCGTCCCCGGAGTATTCGCCCACGCCGGAGCCGTCGCAATTGATCACCTGCGAGACAACCCATATGAAATGTCAAGAAGAATGCACACGAGTATTTCAGTCCACGGCAGCGACCGATCTTGGTGCTGCAGATAAGAAGGACTCTTGTAGCACACAATGCACCACCGATTACCGTAGTTGCAAGGGCATCCCAAACGTCGACGATGCGCCAACACCGGCCCCGGAGCCATCGCAACCCGTCGATTGCGGCAAGGCGTTGGAACAGTGTCAGGACCGTTGTACCAAGGAATCTAACGATTATGAATGGTGTAACATTAACTACTGCCTCGGTCCGTACTACTATTGCCGCGAAAAAGCGGCAAAACCGACCCAATAGCCGCCTGTAAGCTCATCGACCGCCGGAAAATCGGCGGTCGGTGCGCATGTCGCAGTGCTTGAAGTCTTACAAGTAACACGCCCGGGCACGTCAACCACTGGTCCAGCCGCGAATTCGTCGACATGGTCTCGCGCTATTTCGATGTGCTCGCGGTAATACAGCCCCTTCCGTGGACCATGCTTTTGTGTAAAGGGCGCGATTGATTACATGATCGACAGGCGGCAATGCGGACGGTCGGGGTACCGGCCCTTGATAGCCTCGTAATCACGATCGTTCTGGATGAGGAGTCGGCGGTCGGTGCGCAGGCCGTTGCGCTTGAAATCGTACAAGTATACAAAATCGGGCCAATTGGGGGGTTGGGGGCGCGTGTTCACGATGACGATGGAACCGTCCGGACATTGGCGTTCGATTTCCGAGTTCACTGCAACCACTTTGTCGAACCGGCGGTTGTATTCAAACAAGCGGTCGACGCTGAATGCGGATTGAAACAGGAAAATCACGAACAGCACCGACGTAAGGCCACCGCGACGGGCAGTTGACGCCCAGGCCATTCCGCAGGCGGCGAGGACCGCGAGGCCTGCGATGGTTGTGTAGTAGTAGCGCGATCCATACATGGGCCAGCCAGGACCGGCGTGGAAGAAATACAGGAACACGAGCAGGAACAAGTGCTCGACGAAAAGCGTCTTCCACAAGCGTTTACCCGGGCCAAGAAAGCCCGCCACGGCAAGAGCGTGAAGTCCAAAGCAAGCGAACCCGACGTACTGCACCGTGAACAGGTTGACGCCGCGTGAGTATAAATTGCTGAACCAGACCTGAACGATGCGTCCGGCTGTCGCGAAAACCCCGAGAGATGGGGCGCCCGGGACCAGGACAAAATCGCCCGAAAACGCGGGATAAGCAGCGATCGACCATTTCCCGGACAAGAGAAAGTTGTAGACCAGAAGGCACGCCAGGATTAGGCCGCCGGCCTCGATCGCCTTGACGGCGTCGGCGAGGCGCTGCCTTTGGCGGGCAACACGGACACTTAAAGGCAGCAGGAGCAGGGCGAGGCAGAAGCCATCGAGTGGCCTCGTCACGACCAGAAAGGCGGTCGCCAGTCCCGCCAGGATGAGATTCCGCGATGACGATCCCGCCTCGTAACTGCGGACAAGATAAAGCGCTGTTACCGTGCAGAGCAGGGCAAGGCTGTGCGAGTAAAGCGAACACGCGTAGCCCCAAAAGTATGGATTTGAGGCGACAAGAAATCCGGTGACAATCGCCCACTTGCGTTCGACAAAAGTCTCGACCAACCGCACGATCAGGAAAATCGTCACCGCGGCGATCAATGGATTGACGAGAGCGGGAACTCCGGCGAGGACACCGCCTGCAAGAAACAGGGGCCAGCCCGGGGCGTATTTCGAGAAGTATTTGCCATCGACCCACTGGAAGTACATGTCGCGCAGCTGGACAGGGAGGTCCGGCCGGTATTCGTAAATCTTGCCCGACGCGAACATTTTGGCCTGCGCCAGGAACGCGTATTCATCCATCGCGAGTGGAATCCCGCGGAAGACAAACGTCGCGATAAGGGAGCAGGCAGTGAAGGTGAGGGCGGCGAGAACCCATTCCGCCGGAAACCTGCGACGCACGGGCAGGGAGCGGTCCCACAAGTGGGCGACGATCGTCTTGGCGGCCTGCAAGGCATACTCACGGTAGGAACGGATCAGGCGCGAAGGACGCAGGTCCGGATTGGACTCAACGGGAATCGTGGCAAGACGCAGGCCTTGATGGCGTAAATTCAACGAGGTTTCCATCGTGTACGTA